>JBGVCE010000335.1:0-6091 GCA_045226235.1 Anaerobutyricum sp. | reverse complement strand
TACCGGATCAGAACTTGCCAAGTTCCGGTGAAATGATGTTCTCTCCTACGATCTCATCTCTGAGGTCTCCGGACACTTCGATATTTCCGGGCGCAACGATAAAGATATTGTTGGAAATGGCTTTCAAAGATCCATCTACTGCGAAGCTGGCACCACCGATAAAATCAATAATGCGCTGTGCCTGACTAATCTCGATTCCTTCCAGATTAACTACGATGGTCTTGCCATCCTTTAAAAAATCTGCTACGATCTGTGCTTCATTGAATTCCTGCGGTTTAATAACTCTCACTGTTTCACCCTCTTCTAATCTTCCATGGAATGGAATGACTCTTCCGTCATCTTCATCATCAAAATCTTCCGGCTCTTCCTTCGGTTTACGATGGAAGGAGAAAATCGGTTTCTTGGGAGCAGGTTTTTCCTCCTCCTCTTCCACTTCCTCGAAATCCTCGTCTTCTAATTCCTCGTCGTATCCCTCTTCATATCCATCAAATTCTTCATCAAATTCTTCCGAATCATCCACGTCGCTGATCTTCATCATATCCATGAATTTGTCTTTGATGCTCATTAAAAACCTACCTCCATCTTTACTCGGAATCGCTTTAGCGTTCTCCGAAGATCGCTGTTCCCACACGTATCATGGTAGCTCCTTCTTCAATCGCCACTTCGAAATCATTTGTCATACCCATTGACAAAATATCCATAGATACATTATCAATGTTTTTACTGCGAATGTCAATAAATAATTGATGTAAGGCTCTAAAATAGCCCCTGTTTTCTTCGGGGTCAGATACGTAGGGAGCGCTGGTCATCAGCCCCCTGATTCTGACGTGCGGAAGCCGGCAGATCTGTTCTGCCAGATCCGTCACCCCCTGAAGATCCAGACCGAATTTTGTCTCTTCGTGGGCTACGTTGACCTGAAGGAGGATCTCTGCGATCTTCCCTTTTTTGGCTGCTTCCTTCTCGATCTGTTCTGCCAGGGAGAATGAATCCACCGAATGGATCAAAGCAACCTTATCGATAATGTACTTTACCTTATTCCTCTGGAGATGGCCGATCATATGCCAGTGCACCGGGCTGGAGATCTTCTCGTATTTCTCACATAATTCCTGCACATAATTCTCCCCGTATTCCATCTGACCCGTTCCCAGTAATTCTTCGATATCCGAGAGAGGTTTTTTCTTGCTTACAGCAACCAGAGTCACCTCCCGGGGATCACGTCCTGATCTCTGGCAGGCCTCCTGGATTCTGCCTTGCACATCCTTAAGGTTTTCTTTTAACATCTTCTCATCTCCTAGTAGATTATTTCATTTTCCGAGATTGTATTGCTGTTGAGAACAATACGATCATAAAGCCTGATCTCACTGGATTCCTCATTGACGATGCAGTAATCTTCATTTCGCTCTGCGATATCTACATAGCTGAAGATGGCATATCCGGAATTAACGGAGTAAACCCCGTAACAAACAGCTGTCTTATCCAAAGAATAAGTTAAGGCCTCATCCAGTTTTTCAATATGATCGCCGGCTTTCAGTTCGGGGGAATAGATGCTGGCCATTCCTTCCTGTATGTCAAACACTTTCACCGTGACCTGCTTAACCTTTTCATTCCCCTTTTTGTCTTTATAGATGAGGTTCACATGATTTTTGGTCTCCGTGTTGGAACCTCTGGTCAGATAATCTTCAGGAATACGGAACGTAGCTTTTTCCACCAAAGCGCTGGCAGGTATCTTCAGACCGCTACCCTGGAGAAGAAGAATCTCCACGGACAAATATCTCTCATTCAGATATCGCTGAACGTAATTGCTGAAACTAAGTTTCAGATAACCCTGCCCGTCCCTTTCAAAACAGGAGAAGGGAACCGTGGTTCCAAAATCGTCTTTCTCAATGGTAATCTTAACGGTTTTGGTGCCGTTTTTCTTCATGCTCTTCATCCGTTGATAATCATCCGATGACAGAGGCAGGATAATCTGCCATTTCTGGCTGGTGGTAAGGCGGTACACGTCGGATCCTGCCTTCGTCTTCTCCAGAGTACGCAGATCCTTCATATGCAGTTTGCTGTTGAATACCTTTTCAGTCAGGGTATCCGTCGTAAGTTCCTCCAGACCATCACTGCTGTATGAAACCAATCCGGATTTGTCGCTCCTAACCTCGATATAACAGTCTTTCCCGTATTTTTTCTCTAATTCTTTCTTGTTTTGGGAAAGAAGGGTCCCCGTGTAGGAAAGGAGATCATGCTCCAGCTCATTGTTTGTCTCCTCCACGGTGTAGAAAACAGAGTCGTTATAACTGTCCGTAAAAGCACGCAGTTCATCCAGGATATTGGCAGTATCCAGAAAAGTAGGATCCTCATTATTTTCAATGATCCGATTCACTTCTTCCTGAATCTTACCGGTTTTATCCACTGTATAAACTATCCCGTTGCTTCTTACCCTCGCCCCGTCAGAGAGATAATTATGGATATAACCATCCTCTGTGGTGGTATATACCTTCTCCTTCCGCAGGATTACCCCGGTCCCTTTTATGGTATCGGAAATCTCACTGTTGCTGACTTCATAGACCGCCAGCTTCTTTTTTCCTGCATACCGGATCAGATTTCCCACCAGAAAGATCACAATCAGGAGGAACACTACGGTTCCGATATTAAAATGAAATCTCCAGTTCAGGCTATCCCTGTTTCCGGTTCTTTGTGTGTCTGCCATCTTTTATAATCCCCATCGTCTAAGAGCAGCACCGTTCAGATAATCACAGAAGCAGCCCTGACGGTAGTCCTCTTCTTCCATCCGCTGCTCCCACATTTCTGTCAGTTTCCACCAGCTGGTCTGCCAGTTGGAAAATGCGGCATTCTCCTCCGGTATTCTGCTGAACAGGCGTTCAATCACTATATCTTTCCGAAGGTGGATCACAAACCGGACCAGCCTGTCCAGGTATTCCTCCTTCGAGCATATGGTTATTTTACCACCAATGTAATCTTCATACAACAAGCAATCTTTTGGGATGTATAACGAGTGAAGCTTCACCATCTCCACAGGCAAAGCAGAGAGGATCCTGGCCGATTCAACCACATCCTCCATATCATCCCCCGGCAGATTCAGGATCATGTGGGCACAGACCGGAAATCGGTAAGGGGCAATCCTCAGGACCGCGTCCAAAAACTCCGCCAGTCCATGGCCCCGGTTCACTTTCTTTAAGGTATGGTAATTAACCGTCTGAAGACCAAGCTCCAGAGAAATCCCCACCCCGGTTCTCCTTCGAAATTCATCAAAGGCGCTAAGGTAGTCATCCCTGATGCAATCCGGTCTCGTTGACAGGGAAATCTCCACAATCTCCGGACAGCAGACCGCTTCTTCCATATATTCAATCAGCCTGGATAAGGGCAGGAAGGTATTGGTATAGTTTTGAAAATAGGCGATGAACTTGTGGGCATGATATCGTTTCTCAATCTTCTCCCTGGTCTGCATCAGCTGGTCTCTCACCGGAATCCGGGACGAGGCAGCCTCAAACCCTGTTCCCAGCTCAGAACAGAAAGAGCACCCTGACCCTTCCAGGCGGTTGGGACAGGATACCGGTAGATTCACAGGAAGTTTGTATACCTTTTCCCCGTATTTTTCTCTCAGATAAACGGAATAGCTCCGGTATCTTTCTTGTTTCTGTGCCATACTGCTCCCCTTTAACAGACAGGAAAAATGCCCCATATCACTATGAGGCATACTTTTCAATCTTAACCTATAACTCCTTGTTGTCTTATCCGATCCTGTTCAGATCCGACCTTCCTTAAAGAGCAACGGATACCAGAGACTGAATGTCCTCCGGCAGCTCTTCTTTAGCCTCGGATACACTGAGGATAAAATCAACGTCAAACTTTCTGGATAATCTATCTAAACTACGAATACACTCTGTAAGGTTATCTTTGATAAATGCAATGGTCAGGAAACTGTCCAGAAAGATCTTATCAAGATCATGATCCTGGGACAGAATACCGGCGATAAATCCGATAAACATATCAGTGTCGATGATGTCGAACTCCGGAACTACAATAAGCCTGATCTGATTGTTCAATTCATACATATGCTTGCTGTTTTTGTCCAGGTAAACGATGGTTCCGTGTGTGGTCTTAATATCATCATTCACTCTCTGTAATAAAATCTTTGTCTTTCCTCGGCCCTTTGGACCGGCAATAATATCTATCATGGCTTTGCCCTCCTTATTATAAGATTTAAGCAAAATCTTTATTTTCTATCTCCATTATAATTTATCTAACAAAAAATCACAACCTCTATTTCAAGGTTTTCTCTAACAATTCCGTCATGGAATGATAAAGGGTATCCTTGGTCTTGGAACCCAGAACCACGGAGAAGAACCTCTCCCCCTCCTCATTTTCTGTCATCAGGATCAGGCAGGAATTCGCCATGGAGGTGGTTCCTGTCTTACCTCCGTACATAACCACTCCCTCGGGAACAGGGTACTCGTTCAGAAGATAATGGTTTGTGCTCTGCATATATTCATGAACCTCCTGCCCGTAACTGTTTTTATAGGTCATGGTATTATCTTTCATGGATACAAAATCAACAAATGTATCATATTCCACGACGGCTTTAAAAATCAGATACAGATCGTAGGCAGTGGTGTAATGGTCATCATCATGCAGCCCGCTAGGATTGACAAAATGGGTGTGGGTAGCTCCCAGATCTCTGGCCCTCTTATTCATCATTTCCACAAAATGCTCTGTGGTCCCGCCGATATGTTCTGCCAGGATTACCGCACAGTCATTGGCTGATTTCACCAGCATTGTCCTTAGCACTTCCTCCACCGTGACGGTATCTCCCTTAACCAGGGTGCTGATAACGGCTCCGTCTTCCATGACATTGGTGTTATGCTCCAAAGTGATGGTGTCATTCAGATTTCCATTTTCCAAAGTCAGCAAAGCCGTCATGATCTTGGTGATACTTGCAGGGTACAATTTTTTAAAACAATGATAGGATGTGATTACTTCATTGGTGGTGTCATTGATCAGCAGATCGGCATAATCATTGGATTCCATGGCAAAAGCCTTCTCCTCAGCCTTGGACAGGACGGCCAGGTCTTCTGCCATACCGGATTCTTCCCCATCTGCCTTCCGGGTCTGCGCATAATATTCATCAAATCTGTCCTCATACTGAAAAGAGTATTTCTCACATCCACAGCACAGACAGACGATTGTCAAAATGCATAGTAAACGCAATATGGTTGGTCTTTTCATCTTAAACTAACTCCTAACGATACATTTCTCTCCATTCAAGATCTCCTCTCTCCAGGGCTTTCACAAGAAGCTCAGCCGTGGCAAGATTAGATGCCAAAGGGATGTTATGCACATCGCAAAGATGCAGGATGTTAAAGAGATCCGGCTCATTCACCTGCTTGCTCAGCGGGTCGCGGAGAAAGATAACCATATCAATCAGGTTATGCTCAATCTGGGATCCTAATTGCTGCTCTCCCCCCAGACTTCCGGCCAGATATTTATGAACATTCAGATTCGTCACTTCCTCGATCAGTCTACCGGTTGTGGCGGTGGCATAGAGTTCATGTTTATTCAATATTCCACGGTAAGCAATACAAAAATTCTGCATCAGTTTCTTTTTTCCATCATGAGCTACCAATCCGATATTCATATTTATCCTCCTTTAATAATGCCTCTGAAGCCCGATATTTATCACGATTCCTATGCCCGCAGTCAAGCTGAGCAAAGAGGTCAGACCATAACTGATAAAAGGCAGCGGGAGTCCTGTATTTGGTAATAACTGTGTGGCGACACCGATATTGATAAATGACTGTACCCCAATCAAAGCTCCTACACCGGTGGCAATCAGCCTGCCGCTCATATTTTTAGCCCAGGCAGCTATTATAAAACATTGTAACACTATAAAAGACAATAATGCAATGAGAATCGTACAACCTATGAATCCAAACTCCTCCCCGACAACCGAAAAGATAAAGTCCGTCTGCTGTTCGGAGACCAGGCCGGTATCCGTTACCGAGATTCCGGCATCCGAGAGTGTGTTGTTATTGATTCCCTTTCCGTAGAGCTGTCCCGATCCGATGGCCATGACAGAATTCCC
>JBGVCE010000334.1:0-8802 GCA_045226235.1 Anaerobutyricum sp. | reverse complement strand
GAGATTGACCGTTGTCGCATGGCTATCGAGCTGGCAGAATCCGGAAAAACCGTTGCCATGATCAGTTCAGGAGACAGCGGGATTTACGGGATGGCAGGTATCCTGCTGGAGATGAAGCATGAGATGAAGTCAGATGTAGAGATCGAGACGGTTTCCGGTATCACCGCTGCCAGCGCAGCATCGGCAATTCTGGGAGCTCCCCTGATGCATGACTTTACCATTATAAGCCTCAGTGACCTTATGACCCCCCTGGATCTGATCATGAAGAGGGTGGATTGTGCAGGCCAGGGTGATTTTATCGCCTGCTTCTATAATCCCAAGAGCAAAAAACGTGTGGATTACCTGAAGAGAGCAGCGGACATTCTGATGAAATACCGTGACGGTTCCACTCCGGTGGGAGTGGTCCGCAATGCAGGCCGGGAAGACCAGTCTTCCTACCTGACCACATTGGATAAGATCGGGGAAGCTCCGGTGGATATGTTTAGTATCGTTATCATTGGAAATTCAAACACCTACGTGGAAGATGGAAAAATGATTACACCTCGCGGATACAGTGATAAATACGGGTTTGCCGCCAATGGAGGAAAAGATGAGTAATAAGGTCAGAATCGGCACCAGAAAAAGTCTCCTTGCAGTCATCCAGACAGAGATAGTCAAAGACCGGATCCTGGAAGCCTTTCCCGACAGGGAGGTGGAGATCGTCAAAATTGACACCAAGGGAGATCAGATTCTGGACAGATCCCTTACTTCCTTCGGAGGGAAGGGAGTATTTACCGCAGAACTGGAAGCGGAACTTCTGTCCGGTAAGATTGACATCGCCGTCCACAGTGCCAAAGATATGCCTATGGATTTCCCGGAAGGCCTTGGCATCGGGGCAGCCCTGGAAAGGGCGGATGTGAGGGATGCCTTCGTTACCACCAGCGGGAAGAAACTGGCTGATCTGGAACCGGGCAGTATCGTGGGCACCAGCTCCTTAAGGCGTGAGCTGATGATTAAGGAGATTAATCCGGATGTGCAGATCCGCCTGCTGCGTGGAAATGTGCAGACAAGACTGCGGAAATTAAAAGAAGGAATGTACGACGGAATCATTCTCGCGGCAGCGGGGGTGGAGCGTCTTGCCTATCAGGATATGGAAGGAATCTGTTTTGATTACATGGATCCGGAGAGATTTCTCCCGGCAGCCGGCCAGGGGATCCTGGCTGTGGAATGCAGGCTGAAAGATGAGGACATGAGACAGGTCCTTTCCCGGATCAATTGCCAGGAGGCCATGTGCCTTCTTGAGGCGGAGAGAAGTTTCCTTAAAACCATAGGAGGCAGCTGCAATGCACCGGCTGCCGGCTACTGTAAAGAGGAAGATGGCTTCCTCACTATGTATGGAATGTATGCGGGGGATGGAGTCCACACGAAAAGAGCCATCCGCCGGGTTGAGATTCCGGATGGAATCACTGAAGAAAAGAAAAGAGAACTGGCCGCTTCTTTAGGCAAGGGAGTGGCCCATGATGTAAATAAGGGAATGGTATACCTGGTGGGCGCTGGTCCCGGGGACGAAGACCTGCTGACCAGAAAAGGCCTCCGGCTGATCCGGGAGGCAGATGTGGTTGTCTATGACAACCTGGCATCCAGCTCCCTGTTGAATGAGGTCAGGGATGACGCAGAACTGATCTATGCCGGAAAGCGATCTTCCCACCATCACTTAAGACAGTTTGAGACCAACCAGCTTCTGGTGGAACTGGCATTGGAGGGGAAAAAAGTGGTACGCCTGAAGGGCGGAGACCCCTACATCTTCGGCCGGGGCGGTGAAGAGGGGCAGGAACTTGTAGCTGCCGGTATAGATTTTGAGGTGGTTCCCGGAATCTCCTCTTCCTATTCTGTGCCGGCTTATTGCGGGATTCCGGTTACCCACCGAGATTTTGCCTCCTCCTTCCATGTGATTACCGGCCATGAAGGGAACCATAAAAACGGAGAAACGGTACTGGACTACCGGACTCTGGCTAAAGAGGAAGGGACCTTGATCTTCCTTATGGGACTCAGCAATCTGCCAAATATCGTATCCAGACTCATGGAATACGGAAAAGATCCGGAAACTATGGTGGGAGTACTGCAGGAAGGAACCACCGCCAGACAAAAAGTTGCAGTTGGAAGGCTGTATGAGATCGTAGATATCGTTAAAAGAGAGGGAATCAAGACACCTGCCATCACTGTGGTGGGAGATGTGGTTAGTCTTAGGGAAGTCCTGGACTGGTATGGAAAGAAGCCCCTTTTCGGACAGAGAGTTCTGGTGACGGGAAGCCGTTCTATGACGGCTCACCTATCCCCCCTGCTGAAAGAGGAAGGGGCGGAAGCCATCTCTTTTAGTCTGATCCGGACAGAGAAGATAAGCGGACCGGAACTGACCGGAGCCATCGAGGAGATCGGTAATTACTCCTGGATTGTCTTTACCAGTGTCAACGGGGTAGAGATATTCTTTGATCAGATCAGAAATATGCGCAAGGACATCCGTTCTTTCAACCATATTCACTTTGCCGTGATCGGCGAGGCAACCCAGGAAGCGCTGGAGAACCATGGAATCTATGCAGACCTGGTTCCAACCCTGTTTTCCTCAAAGGATATGGCGGAGGCTATGATCCCTCATCTGACTCAGGAGGATAATGTTCTCCTTCTGCGTGCGGAGGAAGCCAACCGGCTTTTGCCGGATGCCCTGGAAAAAGCGGGAATACCTCATACCTGTATCGCCCTTTACCACACGGTGCAGGATGAAAGAAAGGCTGAGGAGCTAAACCGACTTGTTAAGTCATGTGATTACATCACATTTGCCAGTTCTTCCGCGGTGAGGGCATTCTTCGACATGGTGGAAGACAAGGATCAGGTGATGGGAAAATATATCAGTATCGGTCCTGTGACAACGAAGACGGCGGAGGGATACGGAATCTCTGTATCCAGGACAGCCTATGAATATACTGCCAAAGGCATCGTGGACGCTGTTTTGCTGGATGTAAGGGAAAAATAGATCAGGAGGACATATGAAAACACAGATCAAAAGGTTTTTGCTGACCCTGGGATTTATGACCAGGATTCCTGTTAATGTGGATCTGGGGGAAGTGAAAGACGAGGATATGCACAAGGGCTTTCTCTACTATCCTGTGGTGGGGCTGGTAATCGGAATCGTGGATATGGTGGTATACCTGTTGGTGCGCCTGATCCTTCCCCCGATATTCGGTATCATCTTTGCCCTGCTGGCTAATTTCTGTGTCACCGGAGCCTTCCATCTGGATGGCCTGTCCGATACAGCGGACGGGATCTATTCCGCCAGGACAAGGGAGCGGATGCTGGAGATTATGAAAGACAGCCGCATAGGTACCAACGGTGCCATTGCCATGTGTTTTGATATCATGCTCAAGGTCTGTGGCCTGTATGCATTTGTGGCGGAATATGAGGAGTTTATCCCCCTGATGATCCTCATGATGCCCATCGCTGGCAAGATGGTGCAGGGCGCCATCGTCTATAAAGCCATCTATCCAAGGGAAAAAGGAATCGGAATCTATGTGGGAACCATTTCTTTCGGAACCCTGGTGGGGACCATAATCCTGGGTATCGTAGCCATGCTGGCAGCATATGCCTGGTGGGGTATCCTGATGTACCTGCTCCTTTTTGGATTCGCCTATCTTTTCCGAGTCTATATCACCGGCAAGATCGGCGGAATTACAGGGGATGTCATGGGGGCCGGGAGTGAACTGGCAGAAGTCCTGCTTCTCCTGATGGTTTTGGTTATCATAAGATTCTGGGGGTTCCCTCTAGGCATCTCCAGCCGGCTTATAGAGTTGTTGTAGTCTGTAACACAGAAAGGTTAAGGTTAGAAAATGACATTACAGGAAGCGATTGAACGGATCACGCCCCTCGACGAGGAGGCGATGCAATATACAAGTGCAAGATGGAATACCCTGGGAAAACCCCTCCACAGTCTTGGAAGACTGGAGGAGATGGTCATCTCATTTGCCGGAATCTACAGGGATAAAGAACCACACATCGGAAAGAAAGCCGTTATTGTTATGGCTGCCGACAATGGTGTGGTGGCAGAAGGGGTAACCCAGACCGGGCAGGAAGTGACCAAGACGGTAACAGAGAATATGACCAAGCATAACGCTACCATCTGCATCATGTCCGGCATGAGCGGAGCCGACGTCTACCCGGTGGATATCGGAATCGTCACAGACTGCGATAATCCCAAGGTAATCCCCCGCAAGATTAAGTATGGTACGGACAACATGAGAAAGGGCCCGGCCATGACCAGGGAGGAAGCCATCAAGGCCATCGAAGTGGGTATTGAGATGGTGGAAACTCTGAAGGATAAGGGATACACCTTATTTGCCACCGGCGAGATGGGCATCGGAAATACCTCCACCAGCAGTGCCATCTGTTCCGTGCTGCTGGATCAGTCCGTTGAGAAAGTGACCGGAAAAGGGGCAGGCCTTACCAGCAAGGATCTGGAAAATAAGATCCAGGTGATCAAGGACAGTATCGCCATCAACCATGTGGATAAGGAGGACCCTATCGATGTTTTATCCAAGGTGGGCGGTCTGGATATCGCCGGCCTGGTGGGATGCTTTATCGGCGCTGCAGCGCTGAATGTTCCGATCTTCATCGACGGCTTTATCTCTTCCATCGCTGCCCTGGTGGCCACAAGAATCGCACCCCAGTGCTCCCCCTATGTCTTCCCTTCTCATTGCTCCAATGAGCCGGCAGGCCATCTGGTGCTGGATGCCATGGGCAAACAGCCCTATATTCTGGCTAACATGTGTCTGGGAGAGGGAACCGGCGCTGTCATGGGATTTACCATCGCAGATTATGCTTTTAAGGCATACTGGGAACTGCCCAGTTTCGAACAGACGAATTTCGGTACCTACGAGGAACTGGATTAAGAAAGGAGACCTAATTTGTTAGATAATATAGAGATCGTAAAACCTGCGGATATAGAGAAGAGGAGTATGGAGATCATCACCAGTGAGCTGGGTGGGCGTACCTGGCCTGAGCCGGAGTTCTCTATCGTGAAGCGTTGTATCCATACTTCTGCGGATTTCGACTATGCGGATAATCTCTGCTTTTCCGAGAATGCGGCCAGGATCGGCATGGATGCCCTCCGTCGAGGTGCCCATATCGTGACGGACACCCGCATGGCATGGTCGGGAATTAATAAGAGAAAACTGTCTGAATTCGGCGGGGAAGCCTACTGCTTCATGGCCGATGAGGATGTGGCAGCAGAGGCAAAGGAGCGGGGAGTGACCCGGGCTGCCATCTGTATGGAACGTGGGGCCGCCCTGAGAGGGGAAGTAATCTTCGCTATCGGTAACGCACCTACCGCCCTGATCCGTCTGTATGAGATGATCCGTGAGGGCCAGGTGAACCCTGCCCTGATCATCGGTGCTCCGGTGGGCTTTGTAAATGTGGTGGAATCCAAGGAACTGATCATGAAAGCAGGGGTTCCGTACATTGTTCCAAGGGGAAGAAAAGGCGGAAGCAACATCGCAGCTACTATCTGCAATGCCATGCTGTATCAGATGTAAAAGGCATCTTATTCTTATTTGTGTAGAGAAATATAATTATTATGAAAAAACTGAGGGAGGGAGTATCCACCGGGTCCTGCATGACAGGCGGGGCGGCGGCATCTGCCATATGGCAGCTGACTGGCCACTGCCCGGATACCATCGAGGTGGAAACTCCCATCGGAAAAACATTATATCTTGAAGTAATCCCCGAGGGAGATGGGGCCTGCGGCATCATCAAAGATGCCGGGGATGATCCTGACGTTACCCATGGCAGTAAGATTATAACCTCCGTTCAGATCCTGGAGGAGGATGGCCCTATCCGTTTTATCGGAGGGGAGGGAATCGGCATGGTTACACAGGAAGGACTGAAGATCCCCCCGGGTGACTGGGCCATCAATCCTGTCCCCAGGCAGATGGCGGAGAAGGCTCTTCGAAAAATCATCGGGGAGAAGTCTGCTATCGTAACGGTTCGTATCCCCGGAGGGGAAACCATAGCACAGAAGACCTTCAACCCCAGACTCGGTATCGTGGGAGGCCTTTCTGTCCTAGGCACCACCGGCATAGTCCGTCCTATGAGTGAGGAGGCCATGAAGGACTCCCTGCTGGCGGAACTTCAGATGTATGCAAAACAAGGTTTCCATGAGATTTTATTTGTCCTGGGGACCACAGGGGAGAATGCGTTGAAGGATCTCTACGGGGAATTCAAATGTATTCTTCAGGTGAGTAATTATATCGGATATATGATCGAGGAAGCGGTGGAATTAGGATTCACGACGATCCTCATCGGAGGATTTGTGGGAAAACTGGTCAAGGTGGCCTCAGGAACCATGAACACCCACAGCCATGTGGCGGATGGCAGGATCGAGACCATATGCACCCACGTGGCTCTCCATGGAGCCCCGGTGGAAGTGGTTCGCAGGATCTATGACTGCTACACCACAAAATCCGCCATGGAAGTGGTGGAGGAAGAAGGCTACCAGGCCATTTGGCCGGACATCGCCCAGAAAGCCTCCCTCTGTTGTATGAAGACGGCCCACCAGATGGCAGAAGTAGGTATTATCCTGCTGGACAGTAAGAATGAGGTGCTGGCCGAAAGTGAAAATGCCCGGCAGGTACTTGCCAGAGTGTTGAAAAGGGGACTGCCCCCCATAGAAGGAGATAACTCATGAGTTTGCTGACTGTAGTAGGAATCGGTCCGGGAAGTCCCGGATATTTCATGCCCGTTGCCAAAGAAAAGATGGAGAAAGCACATACTGTCATTGCTGCCAGAAGGCTCCTTCCCATGCTGAAGGAATACTGTCCCAGTGAGACTACCTGCTTTGAAGCCATGGGCAAAATCAAAGATACGATCGCTATGATCGATCAGAGATTAAAGGAAGAGAAGAATGTAGTGCTGACCGTCAGCGGGGATCCGCTGATGTACAGTTTATATAAAACCATATTGAATGATCCCGTCAGTGCCGGCTGGGAGATAGAAGTGATACCGGGTATCGGCTCCCTTCAGATGCTGGGAGCAGCCTTCGGGGAGACCATGGAGGATGCCCTGCTTCTAAGTGTCCATGGGAGAAGCCTCAGCAGGGGTTCCATCGCATTAAGCGTCACGGAGAATGCCAAGGTTTTCTTCCTGTGCAGCAAAGACCAGGGACCGGCCTGGCTTTCGCAGATAATGCTGGATTATCATCTTGATGATGTGACGGTATATGCCGGTTCTAATCTATCCTATGAAGACCAGGTACTCCTGTCCGGCAGCCCCGGAGAGATGGTAGAACATGAATATCCCTCCCTCTGTGTGGCCATGATCAAGAATCCTGCTCCCCGGAAGGTCATGAGGCCATGTTTCCTCCGGGATGAGGATTTCGAACGGGATAAAACCCCTATGACCAAGGAAGAAATCCGTGTTCTCATCCTGCATAAGATGAGGCTCCATCCGGATGATATCGTGTGGGATGTGGGAGCAGGTACCGGATCCATATCCATAGAGTGCGCCAGACAGGTACCTTTTGGCCAGGTTCACGCTGTGGAAAGAAACCAGCTTGCTCTTTCCCTGATTGAGAAAAACAAGGAAAAATTTTCTGTGGACAATCTGAGTATCTGGGGCGGGGACGCCTCGGAAACCATCAGGAATCTTCCGGTTCCCGGCAAGGTATTTATCGGGGGAAGCGGAGGAAAGTTAGCTCAGATTATGGAAGTCATCGCCGGCTTTGATAGGCCGGTGCAGGTGACAGTGTCCGCGGTAACCATAGAAACCATCGCAGAAACCAGTGAGATCATGGGCAGATATGATCCGGACTATGATATGATTCAGGCCACGGTTGGCCGGAGCCGTAAGATCGGCGGTTACCATATCGTGGATACGAACAATCCGGTGATGCTCTTCACCGGGTTTATTGGAGGAAACAAATGAAAAAAGCTTTGGTTGTTGTTAGTTTCGGCACCACCTATGAGGGTGCCATAAATGCAATTGTTAACATAGAAGAGACCTGTAAGAGAGCATATCCGGACTATGATTTTTACCGGGCATTTACCTCCGGTATGATCATCCGGAAACTGAAGAAGACAAAAGATATCACCATCATGAATCCTGAGGATGCCATGAACCATCTGGTGGCGGAGGGCTATGAGGAAGTAATCTGCCAGCCCACCCACATCATCGGGGGAATTGAATATGACAAACTATCAGCGATTTTAATGAAATTTAAGGATAAGATCCCGGTAATCCGGATCGGAAAGCCATTGTTAAGTGATGAGAGTGACTATGAGCGTGTTTGCCAGGCCGTCATGGACCAGGTTAAAGACCGCTTGGATGAAAATGATGCCCTTGTGCTCATGGGACACGGTTCAGAACATTCCGCCAACAGCACCTACTTTATGTTTGAGGATATGCTGCGGGATATGGGGTATAATAATACCTTTATGGCAACCGTAGAAGGATTTCCGAAACTGGATTATATTCTCCGACGCCTGAAAAGAACCCATGTAGAGAAGGTTGTACTGATGCCTTTGCTGATTGTTGCAGGGCTTCATGCCAGAGAGGACCTGGCAGGAGATGAGGAGGATTCCTGGAAATCAATCCTTATCAAAAATGGTTTTCAGGTGGAACCTTTTATAATCGGACTGGGAGAATTCGATGCCATCGCCGGCCTGTTTGCGGACCATCTCGGGGATGCAGATCAGATATAATTATGTTCAATCGGAATCGTCTTGACGATTCCGCGCGAGTTGCGCGATGTCGAAGACATCTTCCTATGCGCAACTCTGCGAT
>JBGVCE010000333.1:0-6408 GCA_045226235.1 Anaerobutyricum sp. | reverse complement strand
GTTTAAGTGAAAAACTGCCAGGATCTTATCATATATAGAGAGGAAAGAGGATATGAAAAAAAGACATTCATTTGGAGGTTCCATCGGTTTTGTGTTGGCTGCCGCGGGCAGTGCAGTAGGTTTGGGTAATATATGGAGATTCCCCTATCTGGCTGCCAAGGACGGTGGAGGTATCTTCCTTTTGGTTTATCTGATTCTGTCGGTTACCTTTGGATTCTCCCTGTTAACCACGGAGATTTCCATAGGTCGAAGGACCAGACAAAGTCCCCTGACGGCCTATGATCATGTGAAGAAGGGCTGGAGGCCTTTGGGAATTATCTCCTGTCTGGTACCGATTTTAATTATGCCTTATTACTGCGCCATCGGAGGCTGGGTTTTAAAATATCTGGTTGTATTTATCACGGGACATGGGCTGGATGCTGCTGATGACACATTTTTTACCGCTTTTATCAGCTCCCAGTATTCACCGGTGATTTTTACCTTCATATTTCTTGCAGCTACCACCTTTGTCATCCTTCAGGGTGTCAACAATGGTATTGAAGCCATGTCCAAGGTGCTTATGCCGATCCTGCTGCTTTTGATCGTAGTGATCTCCGTCTTTTCCCTGACCTTGTCCTATAAAGATGTAACCGGGACAATCCGAACAGGATTACAGGGATTAAAAATATACATGTTACCCGATTTTACAGGATTAACCCCCAGGGATTTCCTGTCTGTAGTTGTGGATGCCATGGGGCAGATGTTCTATAGCCTTAGTATTGCCATGGGTATTATGATCGCCTACGGTTCCTATCTGGGGGATGAAGTGGATCTGACCAAGTCTGTAATCCATATTGAGATTTTTGATACTTTGATCGCCTTTCTGGCCGGAGTCATGGTTATCCCTGCGGTTTATGCATTTATGGGCAGGGAGGGGATGTCTTCCTCCGGACCAGGGCTTATGTTCATCTCACTACCCAAGGTTTTTGCCAGTATGGGCTCCATAGGAAGAGTGATCGGAACCTTGTTTTTCTTCATGGTTTTCTTTGCGGCACTAACCAGTTCCGTATCAATCATGGAAGCGATTGTGTCCAGTTTTATGGACGAGTTTTCTCTTTCCAGAAAGAAAGCCTCCTGGTTGGAATTTTCGATCGCTGCAGTGGTGGGTACTATCGTTTGCCTTGGCTATAATGTTCTGTTCTTTACCATAAAGCTGCCCAACGGAAACGAAGGCCAGATCCTGGATCTTCTGGATTACATCAGTAACAGCCTGTTGATGCCTATCTGCTCCATCCTGACCTGTATTCTGATCGGATGGGTTGTGAGTCCCTCCTACGTCACTGAGGAGATTAGTAAAAATGGAGAGTCTGTCTACCGAAAGGGCATACTTACCATCATGATAAAATATATTGCACCCGTTATGCTGACCGTTCTCTTTTTACAGTCCACAGGACTTCTGAAAGGAATCTGATTTTGCTATGACTTTTTTTACGCGTTTTTATCTTGATACAGAAAAAGACATGGTTGTGAATCTCTACCGGGATCTGGACCGGATCTACTATGAATTGGAGACTCCAAATCACCATTCCGGTAACCTGATCCGCAATCTGGCCAGACTGTGCCATCTTCCTCTCTCGGAAAATGAGAGCGGACTTCTGGTTATCAAGGGAGAAATCCCATGTTACATCGATGTGAATAACCAGGAGATCTACATTTTCCGCCTCGGAAATATAAAACTTGCCAACATCTATCCGGATGGAAGAGTAGAGATGAAAGCAGCCGTTCCGGCCATCTCCAAAACCCTGATGAGCCAGACAAGAGATTACCGCATGGATATCTCCCAGACGATATTCAAAACGTATATCCCCAGGGAATTCAAGTTCCACAGCGACCTGCATACTCACATGAACGGGAACCTCTCTCCGGATATCCTGATTGCTATGGGTATCTATCATCAGTTACGATATCCTTTATATTATGTGAAAAAGCTGGACTTGAAGCTGACGGAGGATCAATGGAATCTTTTGAACCGGCAGAGGGCAAAAGTAGCCAGACAGTTTGAAAACTCAGACCTGAAGGGAAAGTATCTGGATCGCAGGATCAATGATAATACTTTCATCAACTTTGCAGATCTGATATTAAAAAATCTGGATAATGCCTACGAAAATATTAAGAAGATCCGTACCTCCCTGGTGATCATGAAGGACGGTCAGGCTGTTTTTACCAATCTGGAGAAAGTATATCTCTACCGCTACGTCTTCACAAAAGGTCATGAAAGTGACAGGAAGATCCCCCTGACGGGAATCCAGGGAATACCGGACCCCGATGTCAGGGCGGCCTTAAGACAGATGTTAAAGGACGGAGAGAATCCGGATTATCATAACAATTCGGTATTCATGGATGACTTGCTGTGGATTGCCCGTAGCTACCAAAAACAGGGAGTATACTATGCTGAGATCAGTGATACCACCCTTGTCAAAAAATATGAATCCCTTCACATGCTGAATGAAGTACATGAGATTATGCCTAAAATCTATCAGGAGACCGGTGTCATGATCCGGTTTCTTGCAGCCATACGAAGGATACCCCTAACCATCGTTAAGGACCAGATTACGCCGGATAATTACCTGGTGGAGAATCTGAAGGTGCTGCAGGCGGTTGCTCTGGATCCCTATGTGGCAGGGTGTGATTTCGTGGGGGAAGAGATTAATGATATCATTACTTTAAAACCGGTAATTCGCGAGATTGTTAAGATTGCTGCCGGGGTTCCCGGCTTTGTCATAAGAATCCATGCGGGAGAAAATGACAGCCAGAAGGATAACATTGCCCACAGTATCGAGTGTGTCTATGATTCCTTACAGGAAGGTCAGAAGATGCCCGTCGTCAGGCTGGGCCATGGTTTGTATACTTATAGTTTCCGTTCCGGAAAAGGCCAGAAGGTTCTGGAAGATCTGAAGAAATATAATATTACCCTTGAATTCCAGCTTACCTCAAACGTGCGGCTGAATAATCTCAATGCCTTGAAAAATCACCCTCTGAGGCAGTATATCCGGGCCGGTATCCCCTGTGTCCAGGGAACAGACGGAGCCGCTTTATACGGCACCGGTTCCATCGATGAACAGCTGGCTCTGGGAATTATGTTGAACCTCACCCCGGAAGAGCTGATGTGGATGAAGGAAACAGAAAGCAGGATTATCGAGGAGGGAAGGATCAACTATTCCGAGAAAAAACGACATTTCGAACAGATGCTTTCCGGCAAGAGCCTTGAACATGTGCTTCTGAAAAAGATGGAAGAGAGCGAAGTGGATCCGGTGCTGAAACTGAACCGAAGTCATAAGGCAGATGCCCACTCTGTACTCAAAACACGAATCCGGGACCTGCCCTGGAACCGGATGCCGGTCATCCTTATGGGAGGAAGCTTTAATACCCAGAGACGTGCGACCCGGATGATGCCGGAGGCTGTTCAGGAGATCGACCGTTTGTTAATGCAGCTGGACCCGGAGGAGTTCTTTTTCGTCATTGGACATAAGATGAGCGGGTATGAGAAATATCTGGTGGACCAAAACCGGCTTCTTTCCAATCCCTTTAAAATATATGCCTTTGTTCCTTCTCTGGTTTCCAGGGAGGAAAGGAAACGGCTGATGGATTCGGATGTTCATATCCGTGTATCTACGGAAAGTGAAGGGATGGGTATCTATAAGAGTTTTAATTACGAGATATTTGAAAGACGGCCATCCATCCTGATTGGCTTTGACGGCAATTCAGCCGGAGCCAATCTGATCCAGGAGGCGAAGAATGGAAAAGGACATGCCAGGATTTATGTCTGGGATAAATGTCTTGCCCTGCGTCAGAAGGCAGAATCATTGGAAGGATATGTTTCTTTCTTCGGGGAGGAGAATCCACTTTCTATTACGTTATAAGGAGGTAGTCATTATGTTGGAAATCGGAACCAAAGCTCCGGAGTTTACATTGCCTGACCAGAATGGTGTGGAACACAGTCTGTCAGATTATCTGGGTAAAAAAGTTATACTATATTTTTACCCCAGGGACAACACGGCAGGTTGCAGCAAACAGGCCTGCGGATTCGGGGATCTCTATCCTCAGTTTGAGGAAAAAGGAGCTGTGGTAGTGGGCGTCAGCAAGGATTCTGTTGCTTCCCACAAAAAATTTGAAGAGAAATACGGACTTCCTTTTACTTTGTTGTCTGACACGGAGAAAACCGTCATCCAGGCTTATGATGTCTGGAAGGAGAAAAAGAATTACGGCAAGGTTTCTATGGGAGTAGTTAGAACAACTTATCTGATTGATGAGGAAGGAATCATCATCAAAGCCTTTGGAAAAGTAAAGGCTGCAGATAATCCTCAACAGATGCTGAATGAATTATAAAAAAGTGTATAGTGTATTCTATACTTTTGTGATAGAATAGACTGTACTGTATATAGAGATAAAAGTAGAGATAATAACCATATCTTAGAGAACAGGAGTTGAGATGATGAAACTTGATCTTTATATGTTCCCCAGCTGCCCTTATTGCAGAAGAGTTATGGCTGTGATAGATTCTCAGGGCAGGAAGGATATCACCCTGCATAACATCCATGCCAATGAGCAGGACCGTCAGACCCTGATCCGGGTCGGAGGAAAGGAACAGGTTCCCTGTCTTTTCATTGACGGAACCCCCATGTATGAGAGCCAGGATATCATTAACTGGCTGGTAAGCCATCCCTGATTGGCAGATGAGGGAAGATACCAATAAAATTTGTAAACAGATTAGAAGGAGTAGTTAAATGGAAGCAGCAGAGTATTTAAGTGTATACCGCCATTCTTTGGCACATATTCTTGTGAAGGCGATCATAGAGATATACGGTAAGGAGGTTCAGTACGCCATCGGACCTCAGATTGACGACGGTGCCTACTATGATTTTGTGTTGCCGGAAGGAACTAAATTATCCGATGCGGATTTTAAGACCATCGAAGATAAGATGAGAGAGATCATCAAGCGCCGGGAAGCCTGGACCAGAGTGGAAGTATCCAAGGATGAGGCAATGGAGATCTTCCGGGATCAGAAATTTAAAAAGGAACTGATCCAGGATCTTCCGGATGATGAAATCATCACCATCTACAAAACAGGGGATGACTTTGTGGACCTTTGCCGGGGGCCTCATGTGGAGAATTCACAGGAATTGATGAAATCCGCTTATAAAGTACATTCCACATCTATGGCCTACTGGCGTGGAGATGAGAAGAGAGACCGTCTCCAGCGTGTCTATTTCTATGCCTTCCCCAATAAGGATGAGCTGAAGAAGCATATGCAGATGATCCAGGAGGCCAGAGAGCGCGATCACAAGAAGATCGGTGCAGCCCAGGATCTCTTTATGTTCAGTGACTCGGCTCCAGGTATGCCATACTGGCTTCCACGTGGATGGACCCTCTATCAGGAACTCCTGAAATATTCCAGAGAGATTCAGAAGGAACACGGATATCAGGAAATCTCCGCACCTTTAATCAACAATAAAAAACTCTGGCTGATCAGCGGCCATTGGGCTCATTATCTGAACAACATGTTTATCGTTCCCGGTGTGGAAGGACACGTGCAGGCAGATGCCGAGATCGATGAGGTATTGGAGAATCTTTCCGATTCCCTGGATCAGACCAAGGCAGTGAAGATTAATGCCGGCTCTGTAATCTATAACCGTGAGAATATCGATACCATGGCTGCAAAACCCATGAACTGTCCTAACGCCATGACTGCATATAAGAGGACCAATCATTCCTACAAGGAGCTTCCTCTGCGTTACAGTGAGTACGATGTACTTCACCGTAAAGAGAAATCCGGCCAGATGAACGGACTTTTCCGTGTGCAGGAATTCCGTCAGGATGATGACCATACTTTCGTGATGGAATCTCAGATTAAGGAAGAGATCGCAGATATCATCTCCATCGCTGATGAGATCTATAGTACTTTCGGTGTAACCTACAAGGCAGAATTATCCACAAGACCGGATGATTTTATGGGTGAGATCGAAGTGTGGGATCGTGCGGAAGCAGGTCTTAAAGAGATTCTTGATGAGAAGTACGGAGAGGGCGGATATGAAATCAATGAAGGTGACGGTGCCTTCTACGGACCGAAGATTGACCTTCAGATCAAGGATGCCCTGGGAAGAGAGTGGCAGTGCGGAACCATTCAGCTTGATTTCCAGCTTCCACACAATTTTGGATTAAAATATACTACCCCGGAGGGTACTGAAGCCATGCCGGTGGTAAGCCACCGTGCGATTTACGGTTCCCTGGAGAGGTTTATCGGAATTATCATTGAAAACTTCAAAGGAAACTTCCCCTTCTGGCTGTGTCCATATCAGGTAGCCATCGTACCGATCCGTGAAACCCACAACGAATACGCCAGAAAGGTAGAAAAAATCCTTACAGAGAATG
>JBGVCE010000332.1:0-5411 GCA_045226235.1 Anaerobutyricum sp. | reverse complement strand
GGAGTGCAGAACAAGGAGATGGTGGAAGAGATGCTTAAGAGATACCGGGAGTCCAACCCTTGAAGAGTGGAAAATCTCAATAAGAATCAGAAGTATAGCTAAAAGCGTGGATAATATAACGCTTGTAAAAGTCAGTAATGATTGTTTGAAATGAGAAAGAAGGAATATACGATGAAAACAATGAAACTTGGTAAAACAGGAATGGACATCTCCAGGATCGGTCTTGGCACCTGGTCCATCGGTGGAGGCTCTGCCTGGGGTGGAGACCATGATCTTCAGGTGGTAATCGATACCATTAGGGAAGCGCCGAAAGCAGGAGTTAATCTGATCGATACCGCTCCGGGTTATAATTTCGGAAACAGCGAGAAGATCCTCGGCAAAGCCCTGGAAGGGATGAACCGTGAAGAAGTTGCCATTATTACGAAATGTGGTGTCACCTGGGATCAGGAGATGAAAGGAGACCTTTTCAACAAAGTAAACGGAATCCAGTTATACAAAAACCTAAACAGTGATTCTATCAAGAGAGAGATCAAGGATTCCCTGGAACGTCTCGGCACAGATTATGTGGATGTCTATATGACTCATTGGCAGTCAGTGGAAGGCTCCGAATACTATGTTCCAATCCAGAAGACCATGGACGTCTTAAATGATCTCAAAGCCCAGGGTAAGATCAAGGCCATCGGTGCAGCCAATGTGGATATCCATCATATCGAGGAATACTTAAAATGGGGTGATCTGGACCTGGTACAGGTGAAATACTCCATCCTTGACAGAGGAATCGAGGATGAGATCATTCCCTGCGCAAGGGAAAACGGCGTGACCATCCAGTGCTATTCCCCGCTTGAGATGGGACTTTTGTCCGGAACCTTCCCAAGGGATTACAAACCGGTGGGAGCCCAGATCCCTAAGAAATGGTTCCAGCCTGAAAACATGCAGAAGGCCATGGATGTGATGGACCAGTGGAAACCCTTATGCGAAAAGTATCAATGTACCATTGCCAACTTATCCCTTGGATGGATCCTGGCACAGGGTGATTTCCTCAATCTCTTAAGCGGCTCCACCACGGTTGACGAGATCCGTGAGAATGTGGTATCTGCTGAATTGGAGATGGATCCTGCTGATGTTGCTATGATGCGTGATATGGTAGAGGAAATCGATAAATAAAAACTATAATCACAGTAAATAAAAAACTTACTTCTTAAGAAAGAAAAAGATGATAAATCAGAAAGAGGTTATGTTATAATGGATATATATTACAAGTTATATGGGGGGTATAGCATGACCGCACAAGACCGAGTCACGCTGATCAGCGACCTTGCAAAAAAACAGAGAAGAGTTCTTGTGTCAGAACTTAGTGAAATCTGCAATGTTACGGAAGAAACAATCCGCAAGGACCTGAATAAACTGGAAAGTGCAGGATTGATCACCAGGGTTCATGGGGGAGCTGTTCTGAACGAAGAGACTATGGGAGAATCAAAACTAACGAATCCGGGAACAGGGGGAGTTCATTTTGACCAGAGAAGATTCACGAACCATGAAGAAAAGGAGAACATTGCATTAAAGACCAGAGAGATGATCCGGGACGGGAACACACTCTTTGTGGATGCCAGCACAACGGTTGCAGAGGCAGTGAAAGCGTTTCCTGAATTAATGGATCTGACCATCGTGACAAATTCAACTTATATCTTTTCCGAGTGTGGAAACAGTAATATGAATATCATTTCCACCGGTGGAGAGTTTAACCAGAAATACCGATCACTTCAGGGCATTGTCACCAAAGAGTGTATCCAGAAATACAGTGTTGATATCGCGTTGATCAGCTGTAATGCTCTGGATATGGACAGGGGTGTTCAGGATTCCAATGAAGAAGAGGCTGAGATCAAGAAGTTAATGATCTCCCAGAGCAGAAAGGTAATCCTTCTGGCAGATCATACCAAGTTTGACCGCACAGCTTTTGTAACCTTGATGGATCCGGACAAGATAGACTGCCTTATCACAGACTGTGATCCGGGAGAAAAATGGAAAGTATTCTGTAAGGACCAGGATATTCAACTGATTTATTGATTATTTTCTTTCTTATGAAGTTACACATAAGCTGTAGCTAGTTGATTTAGGTTAGCTGCAGGAATCTAGGAGAAAGGGTATTATGGGTAACGTCAAAGAAAAGAAAAACTCACTTGTGAGAAATATGATGATTGCTGTGGCGGCAGGTTTTGCCGTAGGGATAGCCTGTCTGCTGATCAAACAGCAAGTGGTAGGGACCGGAGCTGAGAAAGTATGGAATGTGGTAGATGCTTTGCTATTCCAGGACATCACCGCCACAACCAGTCTCCAGGGAATCGGCCTCTTTTATATAGTCGGCCAGCTGTTTATGCATGCCCTTCAGATGATGATCGTACCTCTGGTACTTACATCTCTGAGTCTGGCTTTATGTTCTCTGGCTGACCCAAAAAAATTAGGAAAGATAGCTGCCCGCACACTAATCACATACCTATGCTTTTATGTGGTAGCTGCCACTCTTGCAGCCATGATGGCATATGGCGTAAAAAACATGGGGTTCTTCAATGTGAAGCTTCCTGGCCAGGAAGTCAATGAACTGGTGACAATGGAGGGTTATAATCCTCTGGTGACTGTGGTGAATGCGGTTCCCCACAACTGGATCAGTGCCATGTCTTCCAACAACTCCATTCTTTCCGTGGTAGTCATTGCCATCGTTTTGGGGCTGATTATGACCATGATTCCGGAGCAGACAGAAACGCTGAAAAAAGTAATAGAGGACCTGAATGCAGTCGTTCAGTACTTCCTTAACTGGCTGATCAACAAATGTGCTCCCATCGGTATCTTCTGTATGATTACCAGAGCTTTAGCTGTATATGGTGTAGAGTACATTATGCCAACTGTAGCCTGGATCATTACAACGATCTGTGTGTCTCTGATACTGGTGTGCACCATTTATCCGATTGGCATTTTCCTTACAACAAGGCTGAACCCCTTCAAGTTCATGAAGAAGATTGCCAAGGTAGGATTATTTGCAGCAGCCTGTAACTCTTCCGCAGCAACCCTTCCATTGAACACGAAAACATGTACAGAAGAATTAGGATGTTCCGAAGAAATCTCTTCCTTTGTACTTCCGACAGGAATGACCATTAATATGAATGGTACTACGGCAATGCATATGTGTGCCATCACTTTTATCGGAACAGCAGCCGGTATCAATGTAACTCCGGCTACATTGGCTATGGCGGCATTCTTATCCATCTGTACTGCAGTGGGCACACCGGCAATTCCTGTTGCAGGAACCACTATGGTTTACGTAGTAATGATGGGGCTGGGCTTTAATACAGAGCTCTGTCTGATCGGATATTCTTTGGTTCTTGCTATGAACTATCTGCCAGGTATGGCAGTAATCACGTTAAATGTAATTGGAGATGCTGCGTCCAATGTCATTGTCTGCTTTAAAGAAAAAGTACTTGATATAGAAAAATACAATAGCTAGTATTTTGAAAACTGAAAACGCTCTTTATAACAGCAGGAGAGAATGCGAATACGTTCTCTCCTACGGTTATTTTAAGGACATATGGATCTGATTACCCTTTTTAGATGCAGATGTATACCTGTTCTGGAGGAATACCTTACCAGACCCTGATCAATCTCTATCTTAACGATTGTGCTGTGAATAAAAAGAAACTCCAGATTGCCTGGAAATAAAACAGACCATATAAAATAAACGACATGCTTAACTCCTGCAGGGAATGTGATCATGATTGCATCCCCCACAGGAGTTTTGTTTTTGATAAAAGCCAGATCAAGAGCTTTCAGGGAAAGCAAGGAGGTGCTAATGAAAAGAATGATAGTATCCGTTTATCTACGACTGGAATTCAGTTCTCCAATTCACCAGAATGATTAACTGAGGTAACTGAAATGTACAAAGTATACAGAAAAGCTGAATATTTTCGATAGAGAGGTCATACATAGTATAAAAAGGAATGAAAATCCTTCTAATATCGAGGAGTAGATATTAGAGGGACGCTAACAAGAAATATACCACTCTAACTCATGTACTCCCAAGCCAATTTCTAAGGAGACTTGTGTGAAACTTCTGTAACACCGCTAATACTATACTAAAGCCATAAAAAAGAAATTCAGAAAAAAAGGAGGAAAAAACAATGACAAATAGAATTAATCTTAGCATGGAAGATCTTGAAAAGGTAACAGGTGGTAATTGGACCCCTGAGACTCTCGATCCAGAAGATTATACTGAGTATTTTCAGCTATGGAAAGCTTTTCAAGACTCATTAAAGTATGGAGGCAGATCACCGGAATATGAGGAGGCAAAGGCGAATTATAATGCATTCTGTGATAGAATGGACGAAAAATACGGGGTGGATCCCAATCCATTTGAGGGGTGGCCTTATTAGAAAAAGATCATCTTAAGATGGTCTTTTTCTTTTTTTTGAAAGAGGGAGATCTGGTTTGATCACCAGGAAAAGAACCCCATGGGGGCTATTATATTATATTTCTCACATCCTTTCCATCTCTGGTGGAATGACAAAACGCCTATCACTATGGGAACCGCGTGTATCCTGTGGCTGATGGGTGTTTCTTATTTCCTGACTTATTACCGAAATTACCATTAGAAAATATTTATATTAAACTACAAGTTCAATGACAAGCTTTATCAAATTGGGTATAATAACTCTATAACGTTGTTTTTTACGATAAACAGAAAGAAGAATTATCATGATTCCGACTATTGATAAAGTAAAAACTGGACAGAGTTTGCCCACATTAGATGTTGCAACAACAAAGTGGATATCCTTATACTTGGTGCTTTCGGCTGTGGTGCATTTGCAAATGATCCTAATGCAGTAGCACAGGCATTCAGAGATGCAATTACTCTATATAAGAAAAGGTTCGATGTGATTGAGTTCGCATTCTACTGTAGAGATTATGAAACAGAGAACTATGAAGCATTTTATAAAAGGAACAACTCCTATGTATGAAGCGTATATGCGGTTGAAGAAAAGTATGGCCGCAGCGCTTAAGTAGGAGGCGGCCTATGGAATTAGCAAAATATAAGGCTTGCATATGTGAGGGTGCAGCTGAGAATGCCATCATGGACATTCTTTTGGATAATGATCTTCTGATTTTTACCAGAGAGGAAATGCTGAAAGAAAAGATCATTCGCTGCATAAACGGCAAGCGCTTTGAAGAAAAACATTTAAGAAAAGGTTTTTTGAGGATAAATACAAGGAGTTTAAGAGGTCAGGAAAGAAACCCAGTGATTTCTGCAAAGAAAACCTAAAGATGACAAGCGTGAAATCTTACAGGTTCGTGAAGGAATATTTCTCAGATTCTGATATGCTTTTGGCAGCAATCAAGAAATATCATGAGATATCAAAGATTCGGAA
>JBGVCE010000331.1:0-3850 GCA_045226235.1 Anaerobutyricum sp. | reverse complement strand
GGCGGAAGCCCTTACGGATGGAGAGCTTCTGGCTGTAATGCTTCGCAACGGCACAAAAGAATGCTCCTCCATGGAGCTGGCATGGAGACTGCTGGATCTGCATCCCTCCTACAAGGGGCTGGAAGGTCTTTATCATCTGAGTATGGAAGAATTCCAGGGCCTGCCGGGGATAGGGATCGTGAAAGCAATCCAGCTGCAATGTATCCTGGAATTATCCCGGAGGCTGTCCAGGACAGGTTTTGCCCAGTCCTGTGAATTCCATAGTCCGGAGGATATCGCTTCCTACTACATGGAAAGCATGAGACATCTGGATTATGAGAAGGTACAGCTTCTTTTGCTGAACGGAAGACATTGCCTTCTCAAGGAGATGACCTTAACCATGGGTGATTCCAACAATGCCTATGTGCCGGTGAGAAATATATTTGCGCAGGCTCTGCGAAGTGAGGCGGTCTATCTGGTCCTGCTTCACAACCATCCCTCCGGCTGCCCGGAGCCCAGCAGAGAGGATCTCGTGATCACCAGAAGGATCAAAGAGGCAGGGGATATATTAGGGATTCCCCTGTCGGATCACATCATCATAGGAGATCGTTGTTTTTACAGTATGAGAGAAGAGAAAGTACTATAGAGGATTTCGACGAAAGGAGACACGCAGATGTCTGAGAAAGTTTATGGAATAGATATGGGAACCAATTCAATCAAGATCAGCCAGAAGAATGCAGGTGTGGTTCTTCACCAGAAGAATATGATCGCCATGATCAGAAGGAATGAACCCTTTGCTCTGGGTGATGAGGCTTATGCCATGTATGAAAAAGCCCCGAAGAATATAGACGTGAAAAAGCCTGTGGTAAACGGGGTTATCGCTGACTTCAGTGCCATGCAGACCATGATTCAGTTATATTTTAAGGGATTCAAGGGTAAGAAGATGCCGGAGAATCTGTCAGCGGGAAGCAATTCTGAGTTCATTATCGCAGTTCCCACAGATATTACGGAAGTGGAGAAAAGAGCTTTCTTTGATGTGATTGCAAGCTCTTCCTTAAAGACCAAGAAGATCCGCATCGTGGAAAAGCCCATCGCAGATGCCATCGGGGCAGGGCTGGATGTTATGAATGCCACCGGAAGGCTGGTTGTGAATATCGGGGCAGACACCACGGAAATCAGCCTGATCAGTCTGGGAGGGATCGTTCAGAGCCGCCTGCTGAAGGTAGGCGGGACCAAATTTGATGAATCCATCCAGCAGGCTGTGAAGAAAAAACATAATCTGGTCATCGGAATGAAGAGTGCCGAGAGACTGAAAATGAATCTTGCCAGCGGGATCAAGGAGGAGGAAGAAACCACCTTCGACGTAATGGGACGCAACCTTATTACCGGTCTTCCCAGCCGTGTTACAGTGACCAACCACCTGATTTTTGATGCCATGTCCGAGAGCCTGTCTTCCATCATTGACTCCATCCGGTTTATCCTGGAGAAAACTCCGCCGGAACTGTCCATGGATATCATGCATGAAGGCATCTGCATGACAGGGGGTTCCACCCATATCAAGAATCTTGACCTTCTGATTCAGCAGGAGACCGGCCTGTCTATCATGAAGATGGAAGAGCCGGAGCTGACGGTTGCCAAAGGGCTCTGCATGATCATGGAGAATCCGGAATATGACCGTATGGCTTACAATTTCCAGGAATCTTCCTTCCATTAAGACAGGGATGAAGACAACAGGATGAAGATCATCATCAGTCAGGAGTTGATAAGTTGAAAGAACGTAGAAAGATAGAGTTCTCTCCAAGAATCTTGCTGATCGTCTTCACGGTGATCTGCATTATTATGATTGCCATCAGTGCCATGTTCAAAGGGGTGGTAAAACCATTATCCTTCATCACGGGAACTTTCATCGTTCCCATGCAGGACGGGATTAACTCTGTGGGCGTCTGGCTCGATGACTATTTTGATTCCTTCGAGAGTATGAAGGAGCTGCAGCAGAAGAATACTACCTTGTCCGAGAGGGTAGACGAACTGACCCAGGCTAACGAGGAGCTTAAGTCCAACCAGTCTGAGCTCGACGAACTCCGGAAGCTGCTGGCCCTTGATAAAGAATACAATGAATATAAGAAAGTTGGCGCCCGTGTGATTAGTAACGGCTCCAATAACTGGTATCGGAATTTTGTAATCAACAAAGGTTCCGATGACGGGATTCAGGTTAATATGAATGTTCTGGCAGGCACCGGACTGGTGGGAATCGTGACAGAAGTCGGCAAAAACTACGCCAAAGTCCAGTCCATCATCTCGGATGACAGCAGCGTCAGTGCCATGTCAACCAGTACTTCCGATACCTGTGTGGTAAAGGGAAATACGGAAAAGATTCAGGAGAGCGGCATGATCGATGTCAAATATATCAGCAAGGATGCGGAGATGAAATCCGGGGACGAGCTGGTAACTTCCCATATCAGTTCCAGGTATCTCCAGGGACTCCGCATCGGGACAGTCAGCGACATCAAGATCGATTCCACCAATCTCACAAAATCAGCCCAGGTTACTCCGGTGGTAGATTTTCAGCATATCAAGCAGGTTCTGGTAATTCTGGAACTGAAGGAAGTACCCAAGGATGCTGACACAGTAGATTAATATCAGAGGCGGAAAGAGAAGCTTTTGACATGAGGTTCTTTTTTCCGCCGCTTGTAATATAAGATGGGAAATAAATCCCGTCTGAGTCGGGCTATGCTAGCCTTGTAAAGAGAGGACCATAATGAGAAGAGTAATTGTTGGAGGGATAGGCATCCTATTATGTTTTGTCTGTCAGACAGCTCTGTTTGGACTGCTGAAGCTGGCGGACACCGCGCCGAATATCATGCTGATCCTTGTGGCATCCATCGCGGTTATGAGAGGACAGAAGGAAGGGATGATCGTCGGTTTTTTCAGCGGACTCCTTCTTGATATTTTTTACAGTTCATACCTCGGTATCTTTGCATTTATTTTCATGCTATCGGGGTTCATCGATGGTTTCTTCCACCGGATTTATTATTCAGAGGATACATTTCTCCCCCTGGTACTGATCGCGGCAAATGATCTGGTTTACGGTTTTATTATGTTTATCGGATTTGGACTGCTGAAGAACCATCTGCACCTGTTTACTTACATCCGCAGGATCATCCTGCCGGAGCTGGTATACACCGTGGCAGTGGGAGTTGTTTTTTACCGGATTTTCCTAAGGGTGAATATCTGGCTTGAGCAGTATGAAAAAGGAAGTGTAGATTTTGTTTAGATTTTTAAAAGATATCGATGGGAGAAGGATAAGGAAGAATGTGAAAGAGTTTTTCTCCAACCGCATCATCCTGTTGGGAATGATGATTTCTGTCCTGTTTTTTCTCCTGATCTACAGGCTCTTTGTTCTTCAGATTGTGGAGGGGGCAGAGCACGAGGCCAATTTCAGATATACCGTGGAGAAAACGGTGGAAACCAGTGGCTCCAGAGGCAACATCTATGATTGTAACGGTAATTTACTGGCCTACAACCAGCTGGCATATAAGGTGACTTTTGAGAAGAGTGATAAACTGAAGGAGATCGCAAGGTCAAGATCTACCCAGGATCATACCGTCAGTGAAAACGAAGTCCGCAATGAGATCACCTACAATCTGATCAAACTTCTGGAATCCAACAAGGACAGCATTACTTATGACCTGCCTCTGAAGCTTGATTCCAAAGGAAATCTGAAGTTCACGGAATCGGGGAGCTCTCTGACCCGGTTTAAAAAAGACATCTATGGAATCACCAATTTTGACAGGCTGGAGGACGACGAGAAAAAGAAAGCCGAACGATGGCTGAACTCCACCCCCCAGGAAGTATATGAATACCTGAGAAC
>JBGVCE010000330.1:0-3529 GCA_045226235.1 Anaerobutyricum sp. | reverse complement strand
GGAGATGTGACTGCAAAGGTCATCATCATTACAAATGCGGCGGAAAGCATAATCATTAGTTTTAAACTTCTTTTCATTATGTTTCACTCCTTCTTGAATTAACAATTAACTTTTTAGCTTCCGGTTTTACCGGACCAACGAGTATTCGCTAATTGTTTTAACTCAAAAAAAAGTGTTTGTCAAGAGAAATATTTGATATTTAGACAAATAACAAAATTATCTTCTTAAGGTTATCTTAAATCTTTCGATAATCTTTCGTTGTTCTTTCTTATTTCTTTTGTAATATTACAGAAATATTATTTCATATATTATTAATACTTTAGCCCAGATTGCGAACCTTGAAATCTCTCTGGGCCTCTCTTCTGGCATCCTTCTTGGCGATGTCCTGTCGTTTGTCGTACATCTTCTTACCACGGGCAAGGCCGATCTCCATCTTAACCAGACTGCCTTTCAGGTAAACTCTGAGCGGCATGATGGTGTATCCCTTAGCCTGTACCTGTGCTTCCAGTTTACGGATCTCCGATTTATGAAGGAGGAGTTTTCTGGTCCTAAGAGGGTCCCGGTTAAAGATATTTCCCTTCTCATAGGGACTTATATGCATATGCTGGATGTACACCTCACCACGGTTGATGGTGATAAAAGCTTCCTTCACACTGCATTTACCCATGCGGAGGGACTTTACCTCAGTTCCCTTCAGCTCGATCCCGGCTTCATATTTCTCATCGATAAAATAATCATGGTATGCTTTTTTATTATTGGCTATCAGTTTAAAACCATCCGTCTTCGCCATAGAACATATCCTCCCTATCAAATTCCACTAAACAAAAATCAATCGTTCTGGTCCTTTTATCTGCTGAGCTTACCACTATATCCACTTCCTGACCCAAAGTAAATTCCCTTTCGGTATCCACCCCAAAAAGGCAATATCTCTCTTCATCAAAGATATAATAGTCATCAAGAAGACTGGCCATGGGAACGAATCCTTCCACCGTGTTTTCCAGTTCCACGAAGAAGCCTCCGGAGGTGACGCCTGAGATAACTCCCCTGTATACCTCCCCCAGATGTTTCATCATGTACTCTATCTTCTTCAGTTTTTCTACATCACGTTCCGCATCCTGGGCTCTTCTCTCTAGTCTGGAACTGCTCTCGGCGATGGAAGGGAGGATGCTGTCGTAATGATCCAGTCTGCTCCTGTTTAATCTGCCATGTAGTCCTTCTTTTATGATCCTGTGGATCTGCAGATCCGGGTATCGACGGATGGGAGAAGTAAAATGGGTATAATACTGGGTGGACAGGCCAAAATGTCCCAGATTCGTAACACTGTACCTGGCCCTTTTCATCGACCGCAGTGCCAGTCGGCTAATCAGGGCTTCCTCCGGCTCCCCTTCCAGGGAGAAGAGTAATTTCTGAATCTCCTTAGGGTGGAAGTGTTCTCTTCCTGTTTTAAGATAATATCCGAAATTATGGATAAAAATATCAAGTTTCTTGATACGTTCCGGATCTGGTGCCTCATGAACTCTGTACAGGAAAGGAACCTCCTGCCAGAAATAGTCTTCCGCAACTGTCTCATTAGCCAGGAGCATAAAATCTTCTATGATATCTGTGGCTGTGTTGCGCTCATAAGGATAGATTTTCTCCGGGTTTCCCGACTCGTCCAGGATAATCTTGGATTCCGGAAAATCAAAATCAATGGCTCCCCGTCTTTTTCTCTTCTCTTTAAGGATAGCAGCCGTTTCTCTCATGAGAAAACACAGTTCAAGGATATCCTGTCGTTCTCCCTCCGGATGAGATTTTCCTTCCAGAATTGCCTGGACCCCGGTATAACTCATCCTTTGATCCACGCAGATGACAGTCTCTTCGATCCTGTGGTCCGTTACATTTCCCTGACCATCGATGGTCATCAGGCAGCTCAGACTCAGACGGTCTTCCCCGGCATTCAAAGAACAGATCCCGTTCGATAACTGGCGCGGAAGCATAGGAACCACCCGGTCTGCAAGGTAGACGCTGGTTCCTCTCTTGATGGCTTCGGCATCCAGAGGACTTCCTTCCCTGACATAGTGGGAGACATCTGCGATATGTACACCCAGGAGATACTGGTCTCCTTCTCTTGACAGAGTGATGGCATCATCCAGATCCCTGGCATCCTCCCCGTCTATGGTAACCGTGAGGCAGGATCTCATATCGATTCTTCCCCTGATTTCTTCTTCGGAAAGGGTAGAAGGAACATGGGAAACCTCATTTTCCACCGCTTTGGGAAAAGCTTCCTCGATGCCATATCCCGCCAGGATGGAAGCAACATCGGTGGCAGGATCATGAATGCTTCCCAGCACCTGTTTCACCTGACCCTCCGGGTTCTTACGGTCAGAACCGTAATCAAGGATTTCAATCACAACCTTATCATCCTGTTTTGCGCCAAGAGTGTTCTTCTTAGGGATGTAGATATCCTTTCCAAAGCGTGGATCATCCGGCACTACAAATCCAAAATGGTTCTTCTTAAAGTAGGTACCGACCAGCTCCTTACATCCTCTTTCCAGAATCTTCAGGATACAGCCTTCCCTCTTCTTTCCGGGTGTCTGATAAGGTCTGATCTTAACCATGACCGTATCCTTATGGAATGCTCCATTCACATATTCTTCCGGAATAAAGATATCTTCAGGGATGCCGGGGACCGTAACAAAACCAAATCCTCGGCCATGACCCGTAAAGGTGCCCACAGCATTAATATTCTGGGGTTTCATATACTTGCCTTTACCGGATAGTTCGATGCTTCCTTCTTCCACCAGGGCATCCAGAACCTCTTTCAGATCCTTCTTGTCCTCTTCGGAGGCACCCAGAAGCCAGGCAAGTTCCTTGAATTTCATGGGCTGGTATTCATCCCCAAGAATCATGTCCTTTATATGCTTTTTTTTCTCTTCAAATAATGCCAGATCCTTCATTTTACCCCTTAATACTATGTCAGATATAAGAAATAAAGCCGCCTCATATCGTAATGAGACGGCATCCTATCATAATTACATAAAAACTTTAAGACTAAGTCCGATTGCCAGTGCGAAGAACAGGATTCCAAGGATGACGGTTGCTCTCTCAAGCTTACCTTCTCTTGTTCTGCCACGATTCTTACTCACGTAACTATCGACCTGACCACTTAAAGATCCTAATCCTGCAGATTTACCTTCCTGCATCAATATAACTACGATCAATGCGATACATACGATAATAAATAATACAGTAACAACTGTCCGAATCATTTCCACACCTCCTCATCGCACAACTTCCGATATCATACCATACCTGCCTGAAAATGGCAAGTATTTCTTTTACTAAAACAGCCCTTTATTCTCCTTCCGACTCGGATTCGCTCTCAGGGTTTTCCAGATAATTCTGGGTACTTACAGATATCCCGTCGATGAGATCATTAAAGATCGGGGAGGACATGAGGCTTTGCTCTTTTAACTGCCCGTTCTTCACATATTTTTTGTATTTTTTATATTCTCCGCCGTTCCCGATGAGAGTCTCTAGAGACTGGCCG
>JBGVCE010000329.1:0-14030 GCA_045226235.1 Anaerobutyricum sp. | reverse complement strand
GCTGTGGATGCGCACTCGCGCGATATGAAGTATGTCGCTAAAAGCGACCGCGCTCGGCGCGAGTGTCTCGCAAGCGAGACACTTTCTTATAGAGAAAAACCCTCCGGGAGGATGCATTTGCATGTGTATTTTCATGATAGATATGATATGATAAGAATAATCAATGATATTCTTCCCATTGGAGGGCTTGTTATGACACTGCAGAGTATATTTGAACAAAACAGAGAGCATCTGATGTCAGCGGTCAGCGGCACAGACACAGTGTCGGTGATCCGCGTCCTGAATTCTGAACTAGACCGTATGCTATATACCTTTAATGATCAGGAGGAGAGCGCCAGAGTCAGAGAGGCCGCCAGCTCCATGATACAGACTGCCAAGGCAGCCTGCTCGTTAATCGACAGCGCCGGAGAGACAAATATCTATGGCAGGATCGACTATGGTAAAGCCGCTTCCGCAAAAAAGAAGATGTCCAAATGGGGCCTGCTGCTCCTTATCATCGGACTGGTTGGCGCCGCCATAACGGTGGTCGGCATACAGCTCCTCGCCAGCTCCGCGGCAGCGGGATCTTCCGACTGGCAATCTGCCGGATTACCGCCACGGTATCTGCTTGCAGCCATACCCTTACTGACCATCGTCGCATCTTTCTTCGCGGGGATGTTTAGCAGAAGTAAAAAAGAGACCTCAAATGAAGCATTGCATGCCGAGACAAAGATTGATGCTTCCAAGCTGTATAATTATCTTCTGTCTGTTATCCTTGTCATTGACAAGTGCCTGGAGGATGTCCGGAATTCAGACAGACAGGCAGAGCGGGAACGCTCAAGAGAGCAGGTATCTGCCATGGATCCTGCAGAACTGGAGTTGCTGTCTCAGCTGCTGGAGGATGCTTACGGCAGGAGGGGTGATGATGAGCAGGCGGAGGAAGAAATCTCCCAGATTAGATTCTACCTGCATCGAAAGAACATAGATGTCGTTGACTGGACACAGGAGGACCGCAGACAGAGTGGGACAGAAGGAAGCGGAACCGCAGATAACCGCGGATGGTTCGATATGATACCCGCCTATAAGAGCGGTACCATACGCCCCGCCCTGGTGGCTGATGGCAGACTCCTGAAGAAAGGTATGGCTTCAGCCAAGAGAGGATAATATATGGAACGCTTTTATGGATTTGACCTGGGGGATGCGGAGAGTGCAGTTACCAGGATCATAAAGGGAGAGGAAGAGGTTCCTCAGGTAATACCTGTGCAGGAGGCCGGAAGCTTCATCACAGCTTACGCTATGAAAAAAGACGGACAGCTTCTGATCGGTGAGGGTGCCTGTTATGATCCGGATGTACTGGTCAGAAAACTGAGGTTCAAGAGCCGGTTCCTGACGGATACTTCCGCCAGAAATGATATCAAAAGTTTTGCCGCAGGGGTACTGGGTGAACTGCTTTTAACCGGAGATCTGGTACGTGGGGATAATCAGTGCTTCTATATCGGATGTCCGGCGGGATGGAATAAAGCCGACCGGGAGGAATACCGAGGTATCTTTGAGAGTGCGGGCTACCCCCCTCTTAAGATAGTATCAGAGTCCAGAGCGGCCCTGGTGAGTGCCTGCAGGTCGAGACATCTGCAGGTGGGATATGATATTTTGTCCAGGCCGGTTCTTGTGGTAGACATCGGATCTTCCACCACCGATTTTGCCTATATTATGAGCGGTAAAGAAGTGGGTCTGAAGACCGGAGGAGAGGTGGCTCTGGGAGGAGGCATCATGGATGAGATCCTGCTGGAAGAAGCCATAGATGCCTCATCGGATTCTGCCAAGATCCGTAAGATATTCAGAGAACATGAGGCCTGGCGGACCTATTGTGAATTCGCCGCACGCCGCCTGAAGGAGAAGTACTATTCTGATGTGGAATACTGGCAGAATGAAAAGATAACCCAGACCATCAGCATTCGTACCCAGCTGATTCCCACCAGACTGAAGCTGACCATGAGCCGGGAGATAGCAGATAAACTTCTGAATAAGAAGGTTGACCGCCTCGGGGGAAAATCATTCCGCAGAGTGTTTAATGACAGTCTGAAGCAGGTAAGGGAAAGCATCTCCGACCGGCAGCCTGAGCTGATATTTATGACGGGCGGAGTATCCCGTATGAAGGAGCTAAGAGACTGGTGCAGGGAAGTGTTCCCGGAAGCCGTTGTCATATGCGGCAGTGAACCGGAGTATTCTGTATCCAAGGGGCTTGCGGAATGCGGACTTATCGATGAGGAGTTAAGGGCTTTCAAGGCTGAGATCGCTGAGCTGATACGGTCCACAATCATCGAGGATATCGTGGAGAAGCATATAGAAGAGCTGTACAAGACCACGGTGGACAGTATCGTGGATCCTATACTGGAGCAGGTTGCCATTCCGGTGATTGACCGATGGAGGGATGGATCTATCGAGCGCCTTGGCGACATAGATAGCATTCTCGAGAAGGAGATTGATGTGTATCTTCACTCTGAGGATGGCAGGGAACTGATGTCGAAAACGGTAACTTCCTGGCTGAAAAAAGTTTCCATCGGCCTGGAAGAACACACTATGCCTATCTGTGTCCGCCATAATGTCCCCTTTACCGCCTTAAGTCTGACTTCCTATTTATCCCTCACAGATATAGATATCCGTGTGGAGGCCAAGGACCTTTTTGCCATCGGGGAAATCACCTGGCTGATTGATGCCATTGTCTCTGTGGTGGTAGGACTGTTATGCGGAGGCGGAGGGCTGGCCCTTATCGCCAGCGGAATAGAGGGTATACTGATCGGCTTTGTCATCTCTGCCCTGGTCCTGATTCTGGGCAGAGAACAGATGCAAGGCGCTTTCTTAAAAATGAACATACCCAAACCCATGCGCAAACTGATGCCAAAAACCTATCTGCGCTCCAGGGCAGACCGCATCAGCAGGGAGGTTAAGGCCAGTCTGTATGCTAAGTTGGAACAGGAGAAAAGTGAGGATATTACAAAGAAACTGGTGGAGGACATTTCCAGCCAGATTGAAATCTGCCTGACCAAGATGGCAGAGGTGGTGGAGATACCGCTGGGGTAAACATATAGAACTGATAACATAAATTAAGGGCTGTCCCAGGACAGCCCTTAAATATTGAATCTAGCTTTTTGCAATATTCAGGATAAAATCCGCCACTCTCTTGGAAGCTTTTCCGTCCTGGATATCAAAATTCTTCTGACAGAATTCTTTCACCAGTTCCTGATGGCAATCGTTATTCAGGATACTATCCACCAGTTCTTCCTGGGTCCTCACGATCTTGCCCGGCACAAAATTCTTGTACTCGGTGTAAAAATCTCTGGAGGAGATGTAGTTTTCCAGATCGTATGCATAGAAGAGCATAGGGATATCCAGGATCGACGCTTCATATACCACGGAAGAATAATCCGTTATCATCACATCAGTGATGAAGAGCAGATGGTTGATCTCCGACTTGTCAGAGAAATCAAAGACCCTGGAAGCATTCCGGTCTTTGATCTTATAAGTCAGATTTACAAAAGGATGATGTTTGATCAGGAGGATATATTCCTCTGGCAGTGCTTCGATAAAGCGGTTGGGATCAAATCGTTTCTTCTCATAGTAAGCGGAATTCTTACCATTTCCCCGGAAGGTCGGAGCAAATAGGATGACCTTCTTGTTTTCCAGTTCCGGATAAGTGTCATAAAGCTCTTTCCGGATCTTTTCTTTTATCTCTTCATCCCAAAAGATATCCGTTCGGGGTACTCCATAGGGGATGATCTTCTCCTGGGCCAAACCAAAACCTTCGGCATAATATTTGGCTACAAATCTGGAGGATACAAAGGCATAATTGTAGTTGCGGTGCTGATTGGAAGTCTGTTTGGGTCCGGCAGGTTTTCCTGTCCTGGAGAAACCAAAGGTCTTGAATGCGCCACAGGCATGCCATAGCTGGACCAGCTTGGTTTTTCGGTTAAGCTGCAGTTCCTGGAAGTAGGGGACATAGTCATCCGTCACAACCACCAGGGCTTTTCCAAGCTTTCTTGCCATGTCAAACAGCATAGGGATACTTGCATCCCTGATTTCTTCCGGGTGGAGCCAGAAATAGAAAGGGACTCCCTTCTCTTTTTTTAGGTAACCATAGACGTACTCCATATTTCCTGTCAGATCATTTCTCCGGTTAGAAAGGAACATGATTCCTCTTTTCCTGGGATGAAATGCGGAAAAAGTTAGGTAAGAAAGCTTCAGAAACTGGGTCTTAAAGCCTACAGAACCTCTGGAATTCCGACAGAAGGAGAAATATCTCCAGGCCAGAAGGTGCATGAATTTACTTCCGAATCCGCCGTTCAGATTGGGGTCCACATACTCTGTGTGCAGAGTCAGCATTCCCAGGACATCGATAACAAAAAAGGGGGTTAATAAGATGGCAAAAAGGTAACTGAATACTTTTAAAAAGATAGCCAGTACTGTCTGAAGTGCATTCGGTTGTTTCTCATGGAGAGAGTCGATTTCCACCGGCAAATGAATCTCAATGGAATCCGGATGTACTTCCATCAGGTCCTTCTTTCCCTGTCCTATGAAGTCCACGGAAAAGGGTACTTTTTCATAAATCTTGTTGTCATAATCCACATCGATGGATAAGCGGCAGTCTTTCCATTTGCAATCCCAGAACATATAGTCCAGAAAATAACTGTAGGTGCCCAGGAAGGTTCCTTCTCCAGTGGCTTCATCGTACTCAGAGGATGCATTAGGGAGGACAAGCCTGCGGTTGTCAAACTGATTGGAAAAGAATAACTCGATCCTTGGGGGTCGCTGTCCAGGCTGATAGCTTTCGGTGAGGACCTCTACAGAGAGGTCAATCTTATATTTTCCATTGATTATATCTTTGACCACTGCAATGGATTTTATCTTTACTTCTATTCCCATAAAAACCCTTTCTTCTATATGATTAACTGTTTACCTGTGTTTCAGCTTCATAACCTGTTCTCTCAGTTTCCAGAACTTGGAGCTCTTCATCCACTCGATTTCTTTTTTAAGTTCCCTTATTTCGCTTTTCTGATTGCGGATTAATGCATTTTTCTCATCGATTATCTGGGTTTTGCTCTCTCTGAGATTGCTGAGTTCCGCATTCTTCTGATCACGGTAATTATCAAATCTAGAGAAATGAGCACCGGCATATTCCGCCATACGTAATTCCTGTTCCTCCAGGCTTAACTCCGGGAATGGCCGAATCACACCGAAGGTTTTTTCAGACTGAACAAACCGGTCAAAAGGAGTATCCTTTCCATTTAACATATCCCTGCTGATATGGGGGATATGATTTCTGTCATAAAGCTCCAGATAGTGATCCACTCTTTCTCTGTGACCCTGATAGAATTTTGTGTAATCTGCCTTTTCATACAGATCAAATATGTTGGTGTCTTCCTTGAGATTCAAATAAGAGACATGAGGAATATTATGGTAGGAAGCAAGCTCCTCAACACGGGCATCGCTTGCTATGATATAGCAGGGAGTTCCGGCCAGAAGGCTTATGATATTACCATGGATACGGCTTCCGAAGTTAAAATCCATACCTGAAAGAAATTCAATCCAGGAAGGTTGCTCCAGAAAACCAACCATTTTTGACCCTGTCATAAGAGGATCTCCAAAATGACTGGGATAATCCGAAGGACAACCGGGGGATGTCACTTTTGAGTTGGGGTATCCGATAAAGAAATTATGGATTTCCCATAGTACCTGAGAGATAAAAACTGCATTATCAAACCTTGCGCTCTCCCTCCGAATGAAGGTATACAAAGTATTTGGTAATTCAGATTTCATATTATAACTGACTTTGGAAGATGGTGTCAGCTCTGACAAACGTATCTTCGGTAGTGAATCTCCGTAGGTATACATGGAAGGACAGCCAATCACCGTAAAATCCTTCTCCTCAGTGTATCCCAGTTTCTTTAGGTAATGACCGGTCGCTTCTCCCCGGATGCCCACCATGCTGGATTTTTCTAACACTGCATTCATGAATCTCTGCACATCTTTGTCGAAGGGGAAAGATTCCTTATTCTGGTCGATGGGTGCCTGAAGACCTACACCCACAACGACACATGGGATATCAAGCTGCTCCACCAGATCTGTGATCCGGTTAAGTTCTCTCATGAAGCTGCCACGGAAGGCGTTAGCCAGGGGGATGATAAAGGCAGAACACTCCCTGTTATAATATTCAACCTCATTTTTGGGAACCTGGGTTCGGTTAAAGCGGATAGTTTCAATCTCCGTGTCATCGGAGACCATTAAAGTTCGGATTACGCTTCTTAAAAATATATAATTTCCCGTATTGTTGCCGATGAGATTTCGGATCAATACCTCTGAGGGAGTGTGGTCCTCCCCGAACTTGATGTGTGATCGAACAAGAATTTTAGCCATAGTATTCTCCGTAATAGATTATGTAAATGTGTTACAATAATGTCTGTTACTATTATTTATACCATAAAATGTTTTATTCCGATAGGTTTTTAAGAAGATTACAGATACCGGAATAACTCCTTCGATTCTTCTTTTCTGGCGGTATCCTTTACCTCCAGTATCTCAGCTTTTACTGTTTTTGTGCCAAAAGCGATCTCAAGCACGTCTCCGGCTTTAACATTCTGGCTGGCCTTGGCCACTTTGCCGTTCACCATAACCCGTCCGGCATCGCAGGCCTCGTTGGCTACGGTTCTACGCTTGATCAGCCTTGATACTTTTAAAAATTTGTCTAGACGCATATAATCTCTCCTGAATACACTGAAAAAGGTCACTTCCTTATAAATAGTAAGGAGTGACCCTGATAATCTTAATTAAGAATATATAGATTAGTTGTTCACTTTTTCTTTTAAAGCCTTCATAGCTTTGAACTTCGGAGCCTTGGAAGCGGGGATTGTGATGGACTCTTTTGTTCTGGGGTTGATTCCCTCGCGCTCTGCTCTTTCGCTAACTTCGAAAGTACCAAAGCCTGCAAGCTGAACCTTCTCACCTTTGCCAAGTTCGTCGCCAACAACCTCAATAAAAGCCTTTAAAGCGGAATCAGCGTCTTTTTTTGATAAAGCTGTTTTTTCTGCAATTGCTGCAACTAATTCTGTTTTATTCATAACCATTCCTCCAAAAAAATACAGTACATTATAACGCTTTCTCATAATTAAAGCATCTTTAATATTTATATAGGTTTCCATAGTATTTGTCAAGGTATTTTAACGCATTTCAGCTGTTATTTATGTATTTCTTTCACATGTTTTTCACAGTTTGGTAATAGTTAGAAATAATTCGGAAATTATTTGAAAAAATCTTCGAAATCCATTGAAAAAACAGGGCGGAGATACTAAAATATTCGAAGAATCAATAATATTTACCAGGCAGGTGTGAGATGAGCACAAGAGGAAAAAGGAAAAAAAAGAATAGCAGGCAGTTTAATCAGAGATTCAAAAGAAGATTCCTGACCTCCAGATCTGCCATCATCTGGGCTTTTACCATCATTATCTTCGCGGGAATGGCTCTGGGCTTCTACAAGATCGAACAGAGGGTTTCCAGCTATCAGAAAACCATCGATGAATTATCCACTGAGATAAAGATCCTGAAGAACACCAACCAACAGCTGGAGGAGGAGATGGAGAACGTGAACTCTGACGAGTACATCGAGAAGATGGCCAGGGAGCGTCTCGGTATGGTGAAAGAGGGAGAATATATCCTGAAGCAATCCAAAGATGTGGATAAGGAAGATGATTGATTTTCTCCCGTATTCTGACCTTGACAAAAATTGGAACTGATGTTATATTAGTCTTCGTGAGTGCGGCGGGATAGCTCAGTTGGCTAGAGCATACGGTTCATACCCGTAGTGTCGCTGGTTCGAATCCAGTTCCCGCTACTGACCATAACCGCAGAATTTATCTGCGGTTTTTCTTTTTTCCGAATCTGAGGAAGCCGGTTAGAACAGGAGTGCCGACCTTATGTGGAGAAAGATTGAAAATTATAAAGATGCTCATAGGATGATAAATAAGGGGGACAGGGTTCTCCTTGGCCTGTCCGGCGGGGCGGATTCCGTTCTCCTGGCACGATATCTCATCACCCTTGCGCGTAGGCAGGAGATTTCTCTTGTGGCGGTTCATGTGAACCATCAGCTCCGCGGAGCGGAGGCTGACAGAGACCAGGAGTTCGTCCGGGTATTATGCGACAGATGGAAGATCCCCTGCTATATTTACCGGGAAAATGTGGGGGAGTATGCCAGACAGATGAAGTACTCCCTGGAGGAAGCCGGAAGGATCCTCCGATACCGGTGTTTTTTGGACTGTGCCCAGAAAACAGGATGCCGGAAGATCGCGTTGGCCCACCATGCAGATGATCTGGCGGAGACCATGATCTTCCGTCTGAGCCGTGGAACCGGACCGGAAGGACTGCCGGGAATACTCCCGGTAAACGGAAGGGTCATCCGGCCTCTTCTATGCCTCGAAAAAGAAGAAATCAGGTCAATGCTTGCGACACTGGGTCAGGACTATGTGGAAGACAGCAGCAATGCCCAAACCGACTATTCCAGAAATTATATCCGCCAACACATCCTGCCAGGGCTGCGTGAACTGAATCCCCAGGCCGTCAGGCACATGGCCAGTCTATCCGGCCAGATGTGGGAGCAGAATGATTTTATCCGTAGACATTTTGATCAGGTCTATGAGAATAAAAAGATACTAACCCCGGAAGGAGTAAGGTTTTCCCTGTCCTGCCTGAGCGAAAGTGACAGCTTCACTCAAAAAGAGATCATCCGCAGGATGATTTTTGATACAGGAGGAGAGAGAAGGGATATTGCCTCCCTCCATGTGACGCTGGCGCAGGGGCTGCTGGGGAAAAAGCCCGGGAAGAGGCTTGATCTTCCACATGGAATCAGGGCGGTTCTGGAGGAGGATTATATTTATCTCTATCGTTCTGATCAAGACTTCCAGGACGGGGAAGCGGTTTCTTCAAAAGAAGAAACAGCGTACACCTGCAGAGTGGACAAGGAAAGACTGGAGGCTGACCGGAGAGTTTTTCTAAAGGTGGGGGAGGAGGAATATCAGTTTGAACTGATTCCGCTGGAACAATGTGAAATATGGAAAAACGATTGTGTCAAATACTTTAACTATGATAGAATAAAAAACGAGCTTTTCCTGCGTACGAGAAAGCAGGGTGATTATTTAGTGATTGATCATCCGGGGAAAAGAAAACTGTTGAGAAGATATTTTATCGATCAGAAGATTCCCGCCGACAGACGAGATAAAGTATTACTCCTGGCGGAAGGAAACCATATATTATGGGTAACCGGAGGCCGAATAAGCGAGGCATATAAAGTCACGAATGAGACCGGGCAGGTGCTTTGTGTAACTATAAGGAAACAGGACGGAGGTAAATAAAATATGTCAGAAAAAATCAGTGTTTTAATTCCGGAAGAAACAGTGAATCAGAAAATCAAAGAGCTGGGAGAGCAGATTAGCAGGGATTACGCCGGAAAACAGGTGCATCTGATCTGTATCCTCAAAGGCGGAGCTTTCTTTGCCTGCGAGTTAGCAAAACGCATCAGCATTCCCGTATCCATCGACTTTATGCAGGTGTCCAGTTATGAGAACAGCACCACCAGTTCCGGTATCGTGCGGATCAAGAAGGATCTGGACGAGAGCCTTGAAGATAAGGAAGTTCTGATTGTGGAAGATATCATTGATACAGGAAATACTTTACATTATCTTATCCCGGTGCTAGAGGCACGTAAACCGGCCAGCCTGAAACTCTGCGCACTTTTGAACAAGCCGGACAGACGTCAGAAGGAAGTGGAGATTTCCTATCTGGGATTTGATATCCCGGATGAATTCGTCATCGGATACGGACTTGATTATGCCCAGAAATACAGAAATCTTCCTTACATCGGTGTTGTGGAACTGGAGCAGGACGATTCCGAATGAAATAGAAGGAGAGGAGAAAATATTTGAACAGGAATTATAGAAGCCTGATAACCTTAATACTGCTGGTGGTTTTATTCTATTTTATATCAGGTTATTTTTCTGACCGCCTGGCTATGGCGGATGACGCTTATACAAGCACCCAGTTTTATAAGGATCTGAATGAGGGAAAGGTGGACAGCATCTACATTTCCCAGAACGAGGAAGTTCCCACGGGTTCCGTGACCGTCACTTTGAAGGAGGACAAAAAGAAGGACTATACCTTCAATGTCGCCGATGTGAATACCGTCATGGAGAAGATTGAGAAAGCCGGGGAACAGTATGCTCTTCTTGATGTGAAGCGCAGCAGCAATCTGTTGAACAATGTGATCCCCATCTGCCTGGGTATGATTCTGGTTATGGTTTTTATGACCATGATGCTGAATCGCTCTATGGGCGGGGACGGGGGCAGGATGAGTAATTTTGGAAAAAGCCGTGCCCAGATGATTGAGCCACAGAGCATGAAAATCGGCTTTGGAGATGTGGCAGGTCTCCGGGAAGAGAAGGAAGAACTGGAAGAGATCGTTGATTTCCTCAAGAACCCTGGGAAATATGTGGATCTCGGTGCCCGCATCCCCAAGGGAGTTATCCTGGTTGGCCCTCCGGGAACCGGAAAAACCCTTTTGGCTAAAGCTATCGCCGGGGAAGCCGGGGTACCGTTTTTCAGTATCTCCGGTTCGGATTTCGTGGAGATGTTTGTGGGAGTCGGCGCATCCCGTGTCCGCGACCTTTTTGAACAGGCTAAGAAAAATGCCCCATGCATCGTGTTTATCGATGAGATCGATGCGGTAGCCCGGAGACGTGGAACCGGTCTGGGAGGCGGTCATGACGAGAGAGAACAGACTTTAAACCAGCTTCTGGTAGAGATGGACGGCTTTGGCGTCAATGAAGGAATCATCGTCATCGCAGCTACCAACCGTGTGGATATCCTTGATCCCGCCATCCTTCGTCCCGGACGTTTTGACCGTAAAGTTGCGGTGGGCCGCCCGGATGTGAAAGGACGTGAGGAGATTCTTCGTGTCCATACGAAAGGGAAACGGCTTGATGAGAGCGTAGACCTTCAGCAGATTGCCAGGACAACCCCCGGATTTACCGGCGCGGACCTGGAGAACCTGATCAATGAGTCTGCCATCCGTGCAGCTAAGGAAAACAGCAGATATATCCGGATGGAGGATATTCAGAAATCCTTCATTAAGGTAGGAGTGGGAACGGAGAAGAAATCAAGGCTGATCCCGGAGAAAGAGCGGAAGATAACAGCCTACCATGAGGCAGGCCATGCGATTCTCTTCCATGTTCTTCCGGATGTAGGACCGGTTTACACTATTTCAATCATCCCTACGGGAGTCGGTGCTGCCGGCTACACCATGCCTCTGCCGGAAAATGACAATGTGTTTAATACCAAAGGGAAAATGCTCCAGGATATCAAAGTGGGAATGGGCGGAAGAATCGCCGAGGAACTGATCTTTGATGATGTGACTACCGGGGCTTCCCAGGATATCAAGGGAGTGACCTCTACCGCCAGGGCCATGGTTACCCAGTATGGTATGTCCGACAGGATCGGATTCCTGAATTATGAACAGGATAGTGAAGAAGTGTTCCTGGGTAAGGATTTGGGACATGCACGTACCTACGGGGAAGATGTGGCTAGGGTGATTGATGAGGAAGTGAAACGTATCGTGGATGAGTGCTACCTCGATGCCAGACGGATTATCGAGGAGCATATGGATGTTCTGCACGCCTGCGCTAACCTCCTTCTGGAAAAAGAGAAGATTACACAGGATGAATTTGAGACCCTCTTTGATAAATTTTGCACAATTTAAGAGGCCGACTTTCAAAAACTTTATGCACACTTTCAGAAGTATTGGTGGTAATATAATGGCGTACCCCCAATACATTATATAGTTTTTGCTACGCCCAATATGTAACAAAAATACCTTCTCCAAAAAAGGACAGCATCTGCTGTCCTTTTTTTCGTCATATTCTTGTCAGGATATCATCAGTCGGTGCCCACCCTGAGGGTTGGTTCCCCTAATCGTGTTATGTATTCGTAATTAACATATCCTTCATATCCCTGATAGGGTCCGTTGATCACCTCCACATAAGCAAAGTTTGTATTCTCAACATAGCGGATCACCTGCATCTTGGTCATAGCTGCCAGACCTTCCTCCATGATAGGCTTGGCATTGCTGTCCGGTTCGGTACGCAGTGTAAGTGACTGATGGACGTCAGCGATATAGATATTATCGTAGGTAGAATCCTCATTTTCTTCCGCCGTCTCATCCGTAAGTACCTCAGGATCTTCTACCTGGGCCGGCAGTGAGATGCTTGACTGGGCCTTCCGGCTGGGGGTGATAAAAAAAACGGCGGCCACTGCAGCAAACACGATACAGGCGATAAAAAAGAGACTGAGAATCACAACGATGATTCTTTTAAGCATAAGATGTCCTCCTGTATATTTCTATCTGGTTATTTTATCTGTTAACCCTTGTATCATCTTACCATAAAGAAGAAAAAATGAAAATAAAAATTGACATTCCTCCTTTTGTATTATATTATGGTGGATGTTAGACGTCAAAGACTTAGACGGAGACAGTAGACATCTCATGAAAATTCCAGTGAGACAGGGACAGTGGGAACCTGTTATGAGTAAGAGATGATTGAATATCACTCCCGAGTCGCAATGCTGAAATTTCAGTAAGCATTGCCGGTATCTCACCGTTATCGGAGAAACATATGTTAGTATGTAAAGGTGGTATAATGATTGCAGGGGGCTTTCATCCATTTACGGATGGGAGCCTTTCTTTACTGTATAGAAAAATTCCATAATCAGGAGGTTAAAAGTGTATAAAAAAGTATCAACGAACCTGAATTTTGTGGATCGCGAAAAAGAGACGGCAAAATTCTGGAAGGAGAATGACATTTTTGAGAAAAGCATGAAGATCAGGGAAGGAAGCCCTGTCTATACATTTTATGACGGCCCTCCCACCGCCAACGGGAAGCCCCATATCGGTCATGTGCTTACCCGCGTAATTAAGGATATGATTCCGAGATATCGCACCATGAAGGGATATATGGTCCCCAGAAAAGCCGGATGGGATACCCATGGACTGCCTGTGGAGCTTGAGGTAGAGAAACTTCTCGGGCTTGACGGAAAAGAACAGATCGAGGAATACGGACTGGATCCCTTTATCGGAAAGTGTAAGGAATCCGTATGGAAATATAAGGGCATGTGGGAGGACTTCTCCCAGACCGTCGGTTTCTGGGCGGACATGAATGACCCCTACGTAACTTATCATGATGATTTTATTGAGTCCGAGTGGTGGGCTTTAAAAGAAATCTGGGAGAAGGGACTGCTCTACAAAGGATTTAAGATTGTTCCTTACTGCCCTCGCTGTGGAACTCCTCTGTCCTCCCATGAGGTGGCGCAGGGTTATAAGGCTGTGAAAGAACGGTCCGCCATCGTCCGCTTTAAGGTTCTGGACGAAGACGCCTACTTCCTGGCCTGGACCACCACCCCCTGGACCCTGCCTTCCAATACCGCCCTCTGTGTAAACCCGGGTGAGACCTATTGCAAGGTTAAGGCAGCGGACGGCTATACCTATTACATGGCACAGGCTCTCCTGGATACCGTGCTGGGTAAGCTGGCTACGGAAGAGACACCGGCCTATGAAGTTCTTGAAACCTATGTGGGCAAGGACCTGGAATACAAAAAGTATCAGCCTCTGTATGAGGCTTCTGCCAAGGTGGCTGAAAAACAGCATAAGAAATGCCATTTTGTAGTCTGCGATAACTATGTAACCATGTCTGATGGTACCGGTATCGTTCATATCGCCCCCGCTTTTGGTGAGGACGACTCCCGCGTGGGACGGGATTATGATCTTGCCTTCGTTCAGTTTGTGGATGAAAAAGGAAACATGACGGATGATGTGCCCTTTGGCGGATTGTTTGTGAAGGATGCTGATCCCAAGATTCTGGTGGATCTGGACAGCAGAGGCCTCCTGTATGACGCTCCGAAATTTGAGCATGATTATCCCTTCTGCTGGAGATGTAACACCCCTCTGATCTACTATGCAAGGG
>JBGVCE010000328.1:0-3096 GCA_045226235.1 Anaerobutyricum sp. | reverse complement strand
TATCTGCCTTTCTTACCATCAGAAAATTGATGAAGATGAAAGATCTCTTTGATCTGAAATGGAGATATGTAAAGCCCGAGGCCAAATATTCAGGGAAACTCATCCGGCTTGGATTGCCTGCCGGAATTACACAGGCTATTATATCTTTATCCATGGTAGTGGTTCAGTCTCTGACCAACTCCTTCGGAGAGACATGCATCGCTGCTAATGTAATCGTGATGAGAGTGGATGGATTTGTTATGTTGCCGGCTTTCTCCTTCGGTACTGCCATGACGACTTTCGCAGGCCAGAACATCGGTGCCGACCGGATGGACCGTGTAGTTACAGGAACCCGGAATACAACCATTGCCGCCATGGGAATCAGTTCTGTTCTGTCTCTTCTGATCCTGCTTTTCGGAAGACACCTCATGGCAATCTTTACCTCCACGGAGGAACTGATCACCATCAGTTACAATGTGATGAGGATTCTTCTGGTAGGCTATGTAGCCATGGAAATCATTCAATGCCTGTCAGGAGTTATGAGAGGAGCGGGGGATACTATGACTCCTATGTGGATTTCTCTTTTTAACTCAGTAATTATGCGTGTCCCTTTAGCCTATCTTCTGGTATGGATGACAAAAACCCCGGAGAGACCACAGGGTAATTTCTACATGATGGGATTATCCCTCATGATTACCTGGGTAACCGGCGCCGTCCTGACCCTGATTTTATACAGAAGAGGGAAATGGAAAACAAAGGCCATAACAGGCTAAAATGGATTTAAGAAAGGAATAAGTTTATGAGTTTACGGGAAGAGATATATGATGCTTATAAGGATCATATAAACTCTCATATGGAGGAAAATAAAAAGGGTGCTTTGGCGATGAAAGACCGGATGGAGCATTCTCAGCTTTACTGGAACGGGACAGTAGATAAAACGGTTCATATTCCAAAGATTTTTGATGAGGAAACCATTGAAAGGTTTCGCCGGATTGCTTCCTTTACTTATCAGATCTTCGGTAAAGTGATCCGTGAATATCGGGAACATGAGGATTTCAGAAGATTATTTCCTTTTAGCAAGGAACTGGAGGAACTCATCCTCCTGCCGGCTCCCTATGACGGGTTCCTGCCCATTGCCCGGTTTGATCTTTTTTATCATGAAGATACCGGAGACTTCCATTTCTGTGAGATCAATACAGATGGAACGGCAGCTATGATCCGTGACTTGGAATTGAGAAAAGAGCTGATTAACAATCCGGCCCACCAGGAGGTAATCCGGAAATATAAGCTTAAACATTTTGAACTATTTGACAGCTGGGTCCAGACCTTTATGGGCTTGTATGATACTTATCCCAAGAAGAAGGACAACCCTAATGTAGCCCTGGTGGACTTTCTGGAAAATGCCACCCTTAGGGAGTTTGAAGAGTATGCAAGACATTTTCAGGAAGCGGGTATCCTGTGTGAGATATGTGATATCCGAGAACTGGTCTACAAGGATCATGCCCTTTATTCCCCAGCCGGCCATAAGATCGATGCCGTATACCGGAGAGCGGTTACAGCGGATATCATGGACCATTATAAAGAGGTAACGGACTTCCTGGAGGCTGTACGAAATGATGATGTCTTCCTGGCAGGAGCATTTGCCACCCAGCTGATCCATACCAAATGGCTCTTCTATGTGCTCCATCATCCTCGTTCCAGAGACTTCCTTACGGAAGAAGAGTGGCAGTTTGTGGAGAAACATGTGCCTAAGACTGTGGAGTTTGCATCAGAATACATCAGTCTGGATGAAGTGAAATCAGGAAAAGACGGTTATATCCTGAAACCCATGGATGCCTACGCTTCCAAGGGAATCTATGCTTCCGGGCGAGAATACAGCCAGGACAAATGGGAAGAAGTCTGTGAGGACCTCTACGGAAAGGGATATATCTGCCAGCAGTATTGTCAACAATATATGACAGAAAATATAGATTTTGCCTGGGGTGACGGCAAATGGCATCCTTTCATCAATATGCCCGGACTCTATGTCTATAACGGCGTATTTTCCGGTTTTTTGATGCGGATGGCCTGCGAGGAAAACATCATCGTAGCCCATGAAAATGAGAGGACAGCACCGGTATTTGTCTGTAGTTAAAGCCATATCTTAATTATATTTGTACTAAAAAAATCAGGACTCATAAGCGAGTCCTGATTTTTTTCTGGTAATTTATTGTTTTTCAACCCATTCTTTCAGCTGTGACAGAATCATATCCATCAGGCGGATACGAGCTTCCTTGCTGGCCCATGCTATATGAGGGGTAATGATCAGGCGGTCACTGTCCATATAGCCTGCCAGGGGACTGTCGGCAGCCATGGGTTCTACATCCAGTACATCAAGACCGGCAGCCGCAATCTTATTCTGTTCCAGGGCATCCCTTAAGTCTTTTTCCACTATGATAGGGCCACGGCCCAGATTCAGGAAGATGGCAGTATCCTTCATCTGATCAAAGGCAGATGCATCGATCAGGTGCTCTGTATATTTGTTCAAAGGAGCATGAACGGATATTATATCAGACCGGCGGTAGAGTTCTTCCAGAGATACCTGAGTGTAACCTTCCTGGGGTGGACGGTTGGACGCTGAAGCATAGATCACCTTGGCTCCAAAAGCCTGGGCAATCTGGGCAACCCTTCTTCCTATGGTGCCCAATCCGATGATACCCCAGGTCTTGCCGGATATCTCAAAATAAGGCTTCTGTACATTGGTAAAATTGTCGGATGAACTGTATTCTCCGGATTTTACATAATCATCAAAGTATCTCATGTGCTCCATGACATAGAAGAGGAGGGAGAAGGTATGCTGGGCAACCGCCTCTGTGGAGTAGCCAGCGGCGTTACACCAGCCGATACCGCGCTTTTCAAGATAATCCAGATCAATATTATTAGTACCTGTGGCTGTTTCACAGACAAACTTAAGATTATCTGCCTGTCCCACACTTTTTTCATTAATTACCACCTTGTTGGTAAGGAGTACATCAGCTTCCCTTGATCTTACCGCAGCTTCCTCCGGGGTTGATGATGGGTAAGTGATGAATTCACCCAGCTGCTCAAATCCTGATAAATCAATATCTGCCCCTATGG
>JBGVCE010000327.1:0-2807 GCA_045226235.1 Anaerobutyricum sp. | reverse complement strand
CCTTCATGATCCAGATCTCCGGTTTGCAGTCATTGATGGGCCTCACCGCCGGCTGCATAAGCTGGGCGTATGGATGGATCGGCGTGGATACCAGCTCTGTCTTCTCATACCAGCTGACACCAGGCAGACATACATGAGCATACCGGCTGGTGGTGGTCTTCTGGAAATCAAGAGTTACCACAAGCTCCAGCTGACCGCTTTCCACCTGCTCCCGGAGGACATTACTCATGTTATGCTGATCGAAGGCATTACAGCAGTAGAGAATCCAGGCCTTGATGCCGGAATCTGGCCAGGGGCAGGTCATGGTTGGACGCTTACCCTTTCCCGGATAATCATTTAATGTATGATCCAGCATGTAGGCAAAAGAAGTACCGGCCGGTTTCTTCTCAGGCTCTTCCGGCACATTCCACCAGGCAGCGCCCTTATAACGCATCTTATACTGACCGGCATAGGTGGAGAATCCATCTCCCAGATGACCGATGTTTCCGGTCAGAGCACAAAGCAGAGAAAGTGCGCGTCCTTTCAGGTCCCCATGGTACCATTGGTAGTTGGAAGCCCCATAAAGGATATGCATGGGTTTTATCGTAGCCATCTCTCTGGCTATCCTCGGAATCTCGGAAGCTGGCATATCTGTTTCTTCTTCCACCTTCTCCGGCGTCCACTGGGAAGCCATTTCTGAAAGAAGATCGAAAATCGGCCGTGCTTTCACCATGGTACCATCCTTGAGAGGAACGGTAAACTCTCCGGTAAGTTTCGTATTCATGGGGAGATCGAATTTCTCCGGATCCACCGTAAGGAACTGTCCGTTGTAAGCAACATAGGCTTCCCGGTATTCCGGCATCCCTGCAGGTCTATCCAGCCCCTGTACATCGGCTGCCAGAAGTTTCTTCTGATTGTCTGACCGGATCAGAATCGGCATATCAGTATAAGTCCGAATAAAATCCGGATCATAAAGTTTTTCATCCAGGATGACCTTGGCAAACCCAAGCGCTACGGCTGCATCGCTGGAGGGCTTGATGGAATACCATTCGTCTGCTTTGGAAGCAGTTGCGGTAAAACAAGGATCAAATACAATCATCTTGGCACCGTTTTCTCTCGCTTCCGTGAGGAAATGTGCATCCGGGATACGGGTCTGCATGGGGTTGGATCCAAAGACTACCAGGTATTTGGCATCCAGCCAGCAGTAAGTTTCCAGCTCCTCACTCTGCACACCGAAGGTGATAGGAGCAGACATGGGGAGGTCTCCATTCATCTCATATCCCCCCATCATGGCAAAGCCATTCAGGGTGGCAAGGCGGGAGATGGCCCCTTTTGCAACATGGCCGGTTCCTGCTACCTGAACCACACAGGCGATGGAATTCGGACCGTAGGTGTCTGAAATCCTCTTCAACTCACTGGCAGTATAATCCAGCGCTTTCTCCCAGCTGACTTCATCAAACTTGTCCTCCCCGGGTTTCCCCGTACGAATCAACGGCCCCTTCATTCGGTTTGGCCCATAGATCAGATTGGAGAAAGACAATCCTTTCAGACATCCTCTGGGATTGTGTTCCTTATCTTCATAATCGGACGCCTGGATGATGAACTTGATCTCTTCATCCTCCTTACCTCTGTTTAAAACACAGGCATTCTGCCCGCAAGCGCCGGTACAGTTTGGAGCGCAGGTGGTCCTGACATAGGTAAGGTCTGATTCCTCCTGACCGGATTCCTTGGCTGCCTGTGCCGCAAGTTCCAGTCCTCCTGCTGCAGCCACAGCTCCTGCTGCAGCAGAAACCTGAAGAAATTTTCTTCTGGTCATTTTCATTTTGTCATCTTTCAAATGATATCCCTCCTTTATCCTATGGTTATCTTGCGTTATCAAGTGGCACATCTCACTCATAATTTATAGATTACTTATGATGTTATCCGACAGGGTTGTACTGCCCGGATAATTCCTTACACATATTTCGTTTCTTTGTGTGGAGACATATTTATTAAGCCTCAACTGTACCAGACAGGCCAGGGTTTCTTTCATGAGCCTCCAACGGTTTTTTGCGGAAATCCTTTCCGCATTCACCCTCGGATAACCAATTCTCAAAGCGAGCTCATAGGCATTTTCACCGGGGTGATCTCTCACCAGTTGATAGAGCTGCAATAATCTCATGGAATAATAGCTGACGATATCCTCGACCCTGGAACAGACGTCCGAAAACGGAGCTCCGATACCTGGAAGTATCTGCTCGGTCTCTATCTTTTTAAGCATCTCCAGGCTGTCGATCATATGCTCCAGCGCATTGGCTCTCCCTTTCCATACATCTGAGGAAGGGTAACCTTCCTGAGGTAATAGGGCACCGGAAAAAAGAATCTTATAATCAGTCAGATAAAAACAGATATGTCCCTTCGTAGGTCCGGGAGTGTGGATGCAACGCAGGTCATACCCTGCGAAAGGAATCCTATTCCGGTCTTTTAAAAAGATAAACTCCCTTCTGACCGGTATCTGTTGTTTCTTCTTCACAGGAAAGACCTTCTTGATCTCTTCCTCCGGAAATCCCTCCCTGCGAAACCGGCTGATCTTATAGTTCCGATTGTTATGGGATATGTAGTCCTGGTACTCTTCCTCCATGAAAAAGACCTGGTCAGCATCTTTCAGGATGGTCGGATCCATCCGTGACAGCTCTCCGTGGATATGAGTCAGACATACAGAAATCCTCCGAATGTCTTCATCAAGCTGACAGATGGCACGGTGAAAGGCCTCTATGTTCTTAGGCTTATAGATCGGAGGATCCAAGATGAGCATCTCCCCTTCCGACAGCAAAACATAGCAGTTTTCA
>JBGVCE010000326.1:0-2136 GCA_045226235.1 Anaerobutyricum sp. | reverse complement strand
CGCATTCATGGTGCCTGGTACCAAGGTTCGTTTATTTTACAGAGAAAATAAGGTTTTGTCATTAAACTGACGGTGCAGTGCACTGTTCCTTCATGGGGGGTACCAGAATCTTATCGGGACCTTGACACCTGGTGCCAAAGTGGTAATGCCCGGCACAAAATAAACATGGGCCGGAAACAAAAGAACTGTCCCCACAGGCTCCTTGCGGAATCCCCCTCTGAATGATAGTATTTTTGTATCTGGAGAAATGAGGAGGCAGGAAAATGGGGACATATCTGAATCCCGGAAATCGACAGTTCTTTAGGGCGCTGAATTCGTCCATCTACGTAGACAAGACTGAGATGGTCTTATACTTGAATTCTGTCGTCAATACCGAGCAGATGTATGTGAGCGTGTCTCGCCCACGCCGGTTTGGCAAATCCATGGCTGTAAACATGCTTTGTGCCTACTATGGGAAAGGCTCCGACAGCCGTGCTCTCTTCAAAAGCACCAGGCTGGCCTCTCATGATGGATGGGATATAAATCTCGGAAAATATGATGTGATCTTCCTTACGATGACGGATTTTATCAAGCCGAATATCCCGCTGGATGAATCTCTCCTGAAGATGCAGCGTCTCCTGTTCCGGGACATTAAAAAAGCATATCCGGAAATTGATTATTTTGAACCGGACAATATCATTCAGACGATGAGTGATGTTTATTCTGAAACGAACGGGCAGTTCATCATCATTATTGATGAATGGGATTCCATCTTCCGGGAGAAAAAGGAGGATAAAAACGGACAGAGCCAGTACCTGGATTTTCTGCGGGACTGGCTGAAAAACAAGCCCTATGTTGCGCTTGCATATATGACCGGTATCCTTCCTATCAAAAAATACGGAAAACATTCCGCCCTGAATATGTTTGATGAATACTCCATGGTTCATCCAATGCAGCTGGCCTCCTTTACCGGATTCACTACTGAGGAAGTAGAAGATCTCTGCCGACAGTATGGCCGCAGCTTCGATCAGATCAGGGAGTGGTATGACGGTTATGAAGTCAGCGATATCATTCCCCCTGACCCGGGCCACGAATTCCTGAAAAATACCGGGAAAACACCAGAGGCAAGAAAATATGCTCTTTACAGCCCTCTTTCTGTTGTCAGAGCCGTATCCACCGGTCTGATCCAGAACTACTGGAATAAGACAGAAACTTATGAGGCACTGGCTGAATATATCCGAAAGGACTTTGACGGGCTGAAGGAAGCTGTGGCTGTGCTGATAGAAGGGGGACGAATCCAGGTGGATGTTTCCGGATATCAGAATGATATGACTACTTTCAGAAACAGAGATGACGTCCTCGCCCTTCTGATCCATCTGGGGTATCTGGGATATGACAACGGCACCGGAGAGGTTTTCGTTCCCAATAAGGAAATTCTGGACGAATTCAAGGCCTCAACTGCAGATGATGCCTGGGCTCCGGTTTTTGAGTCCTTCCAGGCTTCAGAGAAGCTTCTGGAAGCAACCTGGGCGAAAGATGAAGACACTGTAGCAGAAGCCCTGGAGAAAGCCCATGATCAGGCTGATAACAAAACCTACAACAACGAAGCCGCCTTAAGCTATTCTATTCGTTTCGCATACTATGCGGCGCAAAAATACTACACGATCATACCTGAGATGGATTCCGGAAAAGGATACGCGGATATTACGTTCATCCCCTCTCCTAAACATTCGAATATCCCCGCCATGGTAATCGAATTGAAATATGAAAAGAGTGCCCGAACTGGTATCGACCAGATCAAAGATAAAGAGTATCCGGACAGACTGGTGCATTATAAAGGAAACATCCTTCTCGTATCGATCAACTACAGCAAAACGATTCGACCGGATGATAAAAATTATAAACATCATACGTGCCTCATCGAGGAGGCGTGAAAAAATACTGTATAACATTCATGGTACCTGGTACCAAGGTCTTATGGAGACTTCCACAGAAGATTTCCACAGGTTTCCAGAGGATTACGTCCATACATTCTGCCCTGTTTCTGATACCGGCCTGAAGCTGAATCTTCTGCAGAATTACATCTTTGTCCCACTGGATATATTCCGGAAGCATCTTGATGCTGTACTTTATCTGCCGGACGACTGCCTCATAACT
>JBGVCE010000325.1:0-14378 GCA_045226235.1 Anaerobutyricum sp. | reverse complement strand
AGAGGAATCTCCACGAGACCGATATCATCTCCGTAATAATAGATTACAAAGCCTCTTTTACAACGGAAAGTACATTCCAGACAAGGGTCCTCGTCACAATAGCAGAAAGCGTCGGTATCCGCAAGTGCAAATACCATTGGAGACTTCTTGTTCTCCACGATGTATTTAAGATAGCCACCCACAAAGGTCTTAAGATAGATCCATTTGGGTTTCCACCGGAAGGTTTTATCACGCCAGGCCACTTTCACAGCGTTATCGTTATAGCCGCCTGTGATCTGGTAGGAAAGCTTGATTCCGCCTTCCAGGCCTTTCTCCTCATCATAGGGAACAGGTACCAAAGGCTCCAGATTTTTCCCACAACACGAAATCTTAATAGGACCACTATCATTTCGTGTCGTGACAGGGTATAAGGCACCACATTGTTCACACTGATAGAAAGTGACATCCGGACACTGCGTCCATAAAGGTTTTCTTGTATCCTTACATCTTCTTGGTCCAAAGGTCTGCTCTATCATAGTCTCTTATCCCCTGTTCTTATTTCTTTCTTTTATCTCTTCGATCAATTTAAATCTCTGAGTTTTGCCTGTGGCTGTACGAGGAATGGCATCGATCAGCTCGATACGTTCCGGCCACAGCTTTTTCTGCACCTGTTTTCCATTCAGATAGGCAATCACATTCTCCAGAGTCATCTGGGATGTGTCGGCACCTTCTTCAGGAACCAGGAAGGCACAAATCTTCTCTCCCATACGGTCATCAGGTTCTCCGACGATATCGTGATCCTTGATTCCCGGGAAGCCTTCAAGATTATCATTGATCTCATGGATACTTAAACTATAGCCACCGCGAAGGAGCATATCTTTGATACGTCCAACGACATGGATATTCCCTTTGTCGTCCAAAGTACACAGGTCTCCGCTGTGGAACCAGCCATCATCATCCAGAACCGTATCAGTGATGTCTCTCTGTCTCAGATAACCCACAAAGACCTGTGGTCCCCTGGAAAGCTCTTCCCCGGTACTTCCCGGAGGAAGATCATTTCCTTCTGAGTCGATGATCTTCACTTCCACACCATCGATAGCACGTCCGGATGTAGTACCATTCAGCTCTAAAGCCTCATCCGGTCTGACGAAGGTATGCGGACAGCTCTCTGTAGAACCATATACCTCGCATAATAAGATGCCAAGGTCATAGGCCTTCTGAACCATATATCCCGGAACCGGAGCGCCACCGCAGAGATAGAATCTCATGGACGGAACTGCACCACCGTTCTTCGTGATATAGTGGATGATGTCATAGATAATCGGAGTTGCACCCATAGAGTAGGTGATATGCTCCTGATTAATATAGTCGATAGCCTTCTTAACACTGTAGTTCTGCTGCAGGAACACAGTTCCTCCGGCAAGCATCGGTCCCACCAGTCCGTGGTTAAATCCGGTAGCGTGATTCAGAGGAGCCGGCATCAGCATGATATCCTCATTGGTAAGACCCAGATCTTTATTAAATACAGACTCACTGTAACGGATATTATTATGTGTCAGAAGAACACCCTTGGTGCCTCCCGTAGTACCGGAAGTACACAGTATCAAAGCGATATCCTGTGCGCTCACCTTGCCATATTTCTCCTTTGGAAGCGGTTCATACTTCTCAAAGATCTCACGGAAAGTTATGCCGCTGTTATCAGGAACAGGGGATTCATTATCCATGTAAACCACTGTCTTACAGCTAGGTGCATTCAGCTTCGCTTCATTGATTCTTTCTACATAGTTCTTAGGTCCAATGGTAGTCGGTCCAAGATAAGCTACAGAACCGGTCATGTTCATGAATCTGGCGAGGTCAACTGCCTGGTAAGTCATCTCCAATGGATGGGAAACACATCCCAGCTTAAAAGCTGCTACCATGGTGACAACAAACTCATAACGGATTGCCAGCTGGTAAGTCAGGGTATCCATAGGTTTCACTCCCTGCTCATAGAGATAAGCAGCAAGGCGTGAGGATAAATCATCAATCTGGGCATATGTGAAACGATTTCCGGAATCGTCCAGCACATATTCCTTGTCGGGATATTCCGCTACCGTCTTCTCCCAGCAATCCAACAATGTCTCGTTAGTCCAATAACCTTTTTTAAAATACTCTTCTTCTAAGGCCGGATTAATTTTTACTTCATCAAACATTATTCAAGCCTTCTTTCATTCATCATAATGGTAGGATGAATGCCGGGATAATGACATACCCCGGGATTCATCCTCCATATAAATCAGTTATTAATTATAATGCTTTTAATCCTGTCTCGCCTTCTACAGCGCCTTCAGCAAGTGCCTTATCAATCTCTTCTTGAGAGAATCCAAGATCCTTCATGATGGAGATAGTATGTGCACCCTGGGATCCGCCAATCACATATTCCGGTGTTCCCATGGACTCAAACTGAATCGGGTTTGTAGCAAGAATACGATCGTTGTTCGGATAATGAAGGTTGATCAGCATATCATTTGCCCATGCCTGCTCATCTTTGTAGATGTCAACCGGCTCAAAAGCTGCTTCACAAGGCATATCTGCCTCTTTGAACATCTTCATTAAGTCATCACGGTTGAATTTGGCAATGGCTTCATCCATAATATCGATAACTTCGTTGTTAAGACCTGCTGCATTGATCTCTGCACAATGTTTGTACTGATCCTTCTCAAGCATCTCAGGACATCCGATCAATGTGAAGAACTTGTTGTAGTCACGGTCATATTCCGGACAGCAGATGCATACCCATTTTCCGTCTTTGGTGCGGTATACGTTATTAAAGGGGTTAACAACTTCTTTTCTGCTCTTAGGATATGGGTTGCCATACTGAGCGGAAATGATACCTGTGGAAAGGGCATAGATAGCTGCATGTTGAAGAGCGATGGTAACTTTATCACCAACACCTGTCTGTGTTCTCTTATAAAGAGCTGCACAGATACCGGAAGCCAGTGCCATGGAAACCTGGAAATCACCAAATCCGTTGGTAGGGATCATAGGAGCATCGCCACGGTTTACGGTTGTACCAAACACACCACCACGAGCCATGTAGCAAGTAACATCAAAACCTGCGCTGTCTTTTTCCGGTCCTTTTTCACCATAACCAAGTACCTGGGCAAAGATCAGTTTCGGGAATTTCTCTTTTAATGTATCGTAGTCAAGACCAAGATTTCTTAAGGATTTGTTTCTTGTATTTGTTACGAATACGTCAGCTTCTGCCAGTAATCTGTAAGCAACTTCACGGCCGGTCTCAGATTTCAGGTTCAGAGTAACAAATCTCTTATTTAAGTTGGCAACATCAAATGCAAGGTTTTCATCATCTGTGAAAGGCATGTTGAAAACAGCACCCTGTGTTCTTGCGGGATCACCCTTGAAGGATTCGATCTTTACAACATCAGCTCCCCATTCGCCAAGTACTCTGGCTGTGGTAGGAGCAGCAAGATATGTGGTTAAGTCAACAACTTTAACGCCCTCTAATGGTTTCATGAGTATATACCCTCCTATATCTTTATTTGTTATTCTTTTTTCATTGATTAAACGAGAATTTATATTTGATTTTCTTATAAATGAAAAGAGAAAATAGAGGCCGTCAGGCCAGGACCTAACGACCTCTGTATGTATGAATCAAATGTTCAGGTTATGATTCAATGCATATGCTTTTGATTATCACTATGTAATGCTATATTAGATAACATACTCCATATGACCATGATGTTTGATAGTCTCGCGGGAGATAGTGATTCTCTGAACGGTAGGAGCACCTTCCTCTAACCACATAGCACGGCAGTCACGATACAGTCTCTCAACTGGGCCATACTTGTTGTCTTCGAAGTATCCGATACCACCGTAGATCTCAAGCATCTCGTCAGAAACGAGTCTTGTGGAATCAATGGAGAATAACTTACAGATAGCAGCTTTCTCTGTGATGTACTCGCCAACCGGGTTCTCCATAAAGGATTTTGCGAAATCGTAAACTAAGCAGCGAAGTGCATGTGTCATCATGGACATGTTAGCGATCTTAACGCGGATAGCCTGACGTTTGATGATCGGTTTGCCAAATGTTACACGGTCTGCAGCATAGTCAAGAGCAAGCTCTAACATTCTCTGGCACATACCAAGGTTGGAAGCTGCGATATGAGCACGGGATACAGAAAGGGAGTGCATAGCAACTTCAAGACCCTGTCCTTCTTTACCAAGTAAGTATTTCTTGTTGATGCGGCAATCTTTGAAGATAAGATCTCCATGGCCAGCGCCACGGCATCCCATCATATGAGGCATATTAACAACTTCGAATCCAGGAGCATCCATAGGAACGAAGAATGCGGATAATCTGTCATCCTTGTCGGATTCCGGATTTGTTACAGCGATAACATATGCGAACTCACAGCAGTCTGTATGAGAAATAAGAGTTTTCTCACCATTTAAGATGTAGTCGTCGCCATCTTTAACAGCTGTAGTATGAAGGTCAGCGCCTGTACCACCAGTTGCCTCTGTCAGAGCAAAACAGGTAAATACTTCTTTGTCCTGGAATTTCGGCATATACTCAGCCTTTAATTCATCATTACCATAGTCGTCAAGAATTCTCCAGTTAAGGTCTAATGCATAGTGAAGATGCATTCTCATTCCGCCCGGGCCTCTTGAGAACTCTTCCTGAACCTGAAGGATCTCAAGCTCGTTCAGTCCGTATCCACCATAGCACTCTGGTAATGCGCAACGATAAATATCATTCTCGATTGCTAAATCATAGAATTCCTGTGGGAACTTATTTGTTACTTCAACTTCCTTCTGAATCTCTTCGAAAGGACCCTGTGCTAATTCACGAATTTTTAACAAATACGCCTGAAATTCTTCTTTGGATAATTTGCTCATCTTTCATCCTCCTATATATAGATAGTTTATATGGTTTTGCTACAATTTCATTTTAACCCACTGTAGACTCGGAAACAAATCGTTTATTGTTTATATTTCTGACTCTTATATAGTATTTTCTTATGATTTTATATCAAAAAACTATCATTTTTTAATTTTTATACTTATAAATTCTTAATAATATACAAGTTAACCACAAATATATATCAATAAATTATCATTTTTTTCCATGCAGCTCTCTTTGAAGTCGTAGCAGTAACTTCTGTCTATTTCTTTGCCGTACCATAGATTCCATTGACAGTCATATCGATGGTAGCTTCCTTACCTCTGAGGTCCTCATTTTTATAGTCATCAGCAAAAGTTATGGTCATGGTGAAGTTTTCACCGGGGTGATGACCAATCAGCTGAGTCTCCATATCCCCGATCAGTTTCCCGTCGCCGACGACGATATCGATACCATGCCCCTGTGTATTTCCGCCTTCCACTTCCTCGCCATCCACATAGCCGACAAAATCAATACTTACCTTGTCACCTTCTTTGATGGTAAGGGTTTCGTCTGTAAAGAGTTTTTCTTTCTTCTTCTCCAGAAAACCGGTTTCACTGAAAAAATGACCGGTGTTCCTGTAATTCTGATAGAACCCCAAAGCCGCTGCCACCGCAACGATTAACAGACATATGATATAAGCATTGCGCCTAAGCTTGAATAATTTCTTTGGATCCATCCTTCTCCCCTTTATAAATATTTCCTTCAATATAATCTTTCATCTTATTTGCAGCTTCCACTTCATCATCTCCTGTGAAATAGATACGGACTTCTGAATTATATGACATCTGATTATAGAAATCCATCATGGAAGTGATGCTTTTCACATTGGCACAAATATTATCTGAGGTGATCTCTATGTCGCTTTTCATTTTATTCGCCCTGTTCACAAGCCGGACGATACGACAGTCATCCCACTCATCCTGTCGGATAGAGGTAACTATTTTCTCCATTTTTACTACCTTTTATTCCGCATATACCTTCAAAACAAGCTCCTCATATGAGGTTAGCAAACAGATAACAAATATTTATAAAAAATGCTAATTCATGTCTTGCGACACGAATTAGCATTATTATTAAAACTCACATTTTAGAAATACTGATTAATTTTATTCGTATTCTTTCTCAAGGCATTTAGCAATTGTGAGTCTCTGGATCTGGTTTGTTCCTTCAAAGATCTGGAAGATCTTAGCATCACGCATAAGTTTCTCAACCGGATATTCTCTGGAGTAACCATATCCACCAAATACCTGGACTGCATTGGAAGTAACTTCCTGCATGGAATCAGTTACGAATGTCTTAGTGATGGAAGCCTCTTTACGTACATCCATACCAGCATCGATCATCTTCATGGTGTTGTTTACAAGAACACGGCTGGCCTCAACCTTGATAGCCATATCTGCAAGCATCTGCTGAACCATCTGCTGTTTGATGATCGGTTTTCCGAACTGTACACGAACCTTAGCATAAGCTACTGCTTCGTCAAGTGCACGCTGCATGATACCTACACCCATAGTGGAGAGGAATGCACGGGAGATGTTAAGACCGCTTAAAGCGATGTTAAGACCCTTGCCGGGAACACCAACGATTGCGCTTTCCGGAAGAACAACGTCCTCAAAGATAAGGTCTGTTGTGTTGGACATACGGAAGCCCATCTTGTCCTCATGAGCGCCTACGGAGAATCCTGGAGTATCTCTGTCAAACATAAATGCTGTGATACCTACGTCAGGAATTCTGAAGAAACCAACATAGAGGGAAGCACACTCACCGTTTGTAGCGAAGCACTTAGTACCATTTAATACATAGTTGCCTTTTCCATCCGGAACAGCTGTAGCACGAAGGGCACCAGCGTCAGATCCTGCACCCGGCTCTGTGATAGCGAAACAAGCAAATCCGCCATCAGCAACAACATCAGCGAAACGCTGAGCCTGCTCAGGTGTACCAGCGATGATAACGTTACGAAGAGCAACGAATGTTGTAACGATTGTGTCAGCATAACCTGCATCTACTTTTGCAAGCTCTTCAAAAATCATAGCAGATGTTGCAAAATCCATGCCGGCTCCGCCGTACTCTTCCGGGATCTCAAGTAAATGAAGGCCCATCTCAAGAGCGGGATCAAATAACTCGATAGGAGTAATACCTGTTCTGTCGCACTCAGCAACATGAGGTTTTACTTCTCTTTCTGCCATGTCTTTGACCATTTCGATTAATGATTTCTGATCTTCTGTGTAAATTAATGCCATGGGTATCATCATCCTTTCATGTATTGCATATTGACTGTTTATCTTTATATTAATAATCTATCATAGAATTTTCACAAACTCTAATCAATATATCTTTAATTTCTCGGCAAACTTATCGCTTTTTCTTATCATTTTTCTATAAATATTTGCAATTTATAACAAATCAAGCACAAAATATCACTACTACTTATAAAATATAACAAAGAAAGGCAGGATTCCTTCCGGAATCCTGCCTGTTGGTAATGGTGTCAGCCATGGACACCTCTGTCATTCAATTGTTTTCAATCGGAAAGACGGATTATTTTGTTGCACCCATCCAGCCTGCGATTACCATTCTCTGAACCTCGCTGGTTCCTTCGTAGATCTCGGTAATCTTAGCATCACGCATGAATCTCTCGAACGGATACTCTCTTGTGTAGCCGTATCCACCGATCAGCTGCAGACATCTTCTTGTAACATCACTGGCAACTTCGGAAGCAACCAGTTTGCCCATAGCTGCAAGATGGCTGTGAGGCTCATGATCTTCCTTAGCCTGTGCTGCACGGTAGATAAGCAGACGAGCGCCGTCTAACTTAGCCTGCATGTCAGCCAGCTGGAACTGTGTATTCTGGAATTTCCAGATTGGTTTGCCAAACTGTACTCTTTCCTTGGTGTACTTAACGGTTTCATTGATGGCTGCCTGAGCGATACCAAGTGCCTGAGCACCGATACCGATACGTCCGCCGTCAAGTGTCATCATAGCAACCTTGAAGCCTTTGCCTACGCCACCAAGTACGTTCTCCTTCGGAACCTTAACATCTTCAAAGATTAATTCACATGTGGAGGAACCGCGGATACCCATCTTCTTCTCATGAGCGCCGATGGAGAAGCCTTCCATACCTTTTTCCAGGATGAAAGCAGTGATTCCCTTGTTGCCCAGAGTCTTGTCTGTCATAGCAAATACTACGAATGTATCAGCGTAACCAGCATTTGTGATGAAGATCTTGGAACCGTTCATCAGATAGTAGTCGCCCTTATCTTCTGCAACTGTCTTCTGCATAGCAGCATCTGTACCTGCACCCGGCTCGGAAAGACCGAAAGCACCAAGTTTTTCACCGGAGCAAAGATCCGGTAAATATTTCTGTTTCTGCTCTTCTGTACCGAAGTAGAAGATCGGCCATGTACACAGGGAGGAATGTGCGGAAACCATAACGGATGTAGTAGCACAATACTCAGCCAGTTTCTCACATACTGCGATATAGTTAACATAAGTGAGGCCTGCTCCGCCGTACTCTTCCGGGAACGGAACACCCATCATACCCATCTCAGCGAGTGCATGCCATGTCTCTTCCGGAAAACGCTCGTTCTCATCTACTTCAGCTGCTTTAGGTCCGACTTCTTTTTTACAAAAGTCATCAAGCATTTCTAAAATTTCCTGTTCTTCTTCTGTGAACTTAAAATTCATACAGTACCCCTTTCTTTAATTATAAGTAAAAGCTATGTGTTTCATCCTTAATATAACATAATCTGTGATTGCGGACAATCACAGATTATGCAAAATGGTCATATAATTATCCTGAAATTATATCGGGAAAACCCTATGATTTGTTTTAATTATTTCTTGAACTCTTCTGCCAACGGAGGAATGACATCAAAGAGGTTACCAACTACACCGTAGTCTGCGATATCGAAGATAGGAGCATCTGCATCTTTGTTGATAGCGATGATTGTATCGGATCCGCTCATACCTGCAACGTGCTGGATAGCACCGGAGATACCACATGCAACATAGATCTTAGGAGCAACAGTCTTTCCAGTCTGTCCTACCTGATGAGCATGGGAGATCCAGCCTGCATCAACAGCTGCACGGGAGGAACCAACTACGCCGCCCATAGCGTCAGCCAGAAGCTTGATGGTCTCGAAACCTTCCGGTCCGCCAACACCACGACCACCGGATACGATTACGTCAGCGCCTTCAAGGTCAACACTCTCGCCGCCTTCTTCTTTGATTACTTCAAGAACGGTTGTGCGGATATCAGATGGATCAACATGGATGTCTTCTTTAATAATCTCGGCATGAGGAGCAACCTCTTCACCCTTCTTAAATACGCCAGGACGGATTGTGCCCATCTGTGGGAAGGAATCCGGGCAAAGGATAGTAGCCATAAGGTTTCCACCGAATGTAGGACGGGTCCATGCAACTTTACCGCTCTCTTCATCGATGTCTACGCCTGTACAGTCAGCGGTAAGACCTGTCTTTAAGAAGCAGGATACACGCGGAGCAAGGTCACGGCCATTGTTGGTAGCACCAATCATCATGGATGTAGGAGCATACTTCTCAACAACTGCGATCAAAGCTTTTCTGTAAGCGTCTGTGGTATAGTGAGCATATTCTTCACCTTCCACAACGATAATCTGGTCAGCGCCATGTGCATTAACAGCATCAACTGCAGCCTGAACATTGTTTCCGATAATAACAGCGGAAAGAGCGCCGCCCTGTTTCTCAGCGATCTCTCTGCCTGGAGTAAGTAATTCTAAACCAACATTTTTTGCGGTTCCGTCTTCATTAGTCTCAACGAAAACCATTAAATCTTTTGTTTTTGCTTCCATTTCACTTACCTCCTGCAAATTATAATACACCAGCGTCACTCAGTGCATCGTAAAGTTTCTTAGCGGAATCTTCAGCAGTCTCCTCCTGAATCTTCATACCGCCGGTCTTTTTCTGTGGAACATGTGTCTTCTTAACTCTGGTAGGAGAACCGTTCAGACCGATCTTTGTCTCGTCTAATACTAATTCTTCATCGGAAATTACCGGGATTTTTGCCTTGTTGGCAGCTAATTTACGTTTGATCGTCGGGAAACGAGGATCAAATGCCGGTTTTGTGAAGGTAACAACACATGGCAGCGGAGCAGAAAGAACTTCAATACCACCGTCAACCTCTTTGTTAACCTTAATTGTATCGCCTTCTACAAAAGCTTCCAGACCATATGTGATCTGTGGTAATCCGAGATGCTCTGCGAACTCCGGACCAGTCTGAGCTGTATCACCGTCGATAGCCTGTTTTCCAAAGAAGAATGCGTCAAATTTGATTCCTTCTTTTTCTTCGATCATCTTAGCAGCTTCGCTGATGATATAACTGGTAGCCAATGTATCGGATCCGCCAAACTTACGTCCGGAGATGAGGTAAGCCTGATCTGCAGCGATAGCAACACATTCTTTTAATGCAGCCTTTGCCTGCTCCGGTCCCATGGACATAACAACGATCCTGGTATCCGGATCTTTGTCTTTGATTCTGGCAGCAGCTTCCAAAGCATAACCATCAAATGGGTTAACGATGGATGGTACTCCCTGACGGATCAGTGTGTTTTTTACCGGATCGATCTTAATCTCGTTAGTATCCGGAACCTGTTTTACACAAACAAGAATATTCATTGTGTCTCCTCCTTTTTTAATCAATATGTAACTTTTCAAAACTCATGATTGGCAGAGTTTCCTTTATAAAATAAAGTCTGCTACATCTTTCACAGATCAGACTTTACTATCTGAATCATTTCAGGCTGGCCTTAAATGCCCGGAATTCCTCCACGGGGAACTTGGCACCTGTCCACAGTTCGTAGCCCACGGCGCCCTGCCAGAGGAGCATCCCATCCCCTGTGACAATCTTACATCCGGCTTCCTTTGCCTCCCTAAGTAAGCGGGTCTCTATAGGATTGTAGACTGCGTCTGCTACCACAAGATCTTTGTGGAACATGGTCACATCCTGGATCGGGGTGTCATCCACATCGGGGGACATACCGATGGATGTTCCGTTAATAAGGATGTCTGCCTGAGCGATCTCTGCTCTCAAGGCATCCAGATCATCCATGGCAAATGCTTTCACGTCACAATCCGGCACCGCTGCCTTGATCTTGTTTACATTGTTAACCGCTTTCTCAACAGTTCTGTTGAAAATCGACAGAGACTTGGCACCCTGAAGAGCCACCTCAACCTCAATGGCTGTGGCTGCCCCGCCTGCTCCTATGCAGACAATCCTCTTATCCTTAACTTCGGCACCTTTTTCTCTTAGATTACTAACCATGCCTGCGCCATCCGTGATGTATCCGGTAAGAACACCGCCATCATTTACAACCGTATTGCAGGCGCCGATAATCTCAGCTGCCGGAGAAAGCTTATCTACATACTTAGCTGTTGCGACCTTGCATGGCATGGTAGCGTTACATCCTCTGATGCCAAGAAGGCGCATGGCATCCAGGGCCTCCTTTGTCTGCTCCTCTTTTACTTCAAAGCAAACATAGGCATAGTTCTGATCATTATGTCTAAAAGCAAAATTGTGCATAAGAGGAGATCCGGAGTGTTTCACCGGACTTCCGATGAGACAGATGACTTCTGTAGCACCGTTAATTCTTTTTTCCATATCAGACCTCCTTTATCAATCAACCGTTATGCAATAAATAAATGAATATTTCTGCATAACTGACCTAAAAAACCACTTTCTATGCTACTATTTTTATTATACTACACAAAGAGTGCAAAATTCCAATAAGTTTTGCTATATGAAAAGCATAGAACCCATCACATTTTCAGAATAATTTTAGCAAACATAACAATAATAGTCAACAGAGGAACAACTTTATATCTGTGGGGCATAACAGCTAGACGGCATAAAATCCTAACTCTGGCAAGATTTATTACATATTTATTACATATTTATTTATCCAGCAAACCAAAGGTTTTTGCCTCTACTTTGTCTTCTCCGAAGACGTTTTTATCAAAATAGAGGTCTGTTTCATGATGAAGCATATTATTCACATAATCATCGAAATCAATCCGCAGATTGTAGAATTCCACCACCATCTTGGAGATGATTTTGCCGTTGTCATCCGTCACCACCACATCGTAGGTTGACAGGCACAGACCTGTCTTGATTTCCGTGGCTTCCGCATATAACTTTTTAGGCATATATGCAGCATTTAGGAAATAAGCAGTTGCATTAGCAGTTGTTACCACCTTTCCTCTGGTAAGGGCAGCCGTACCTGCCACAAAATCTGCCAGGATGAAGAGCATGCCCCCGTGTACCGATCCGATAGGATTCATATGAAAGGCCTGGCAAAGCATCTCTCCTTTCGCCCAGCCCGGTTTGGCATCAGTCACTTTCATGGCCATATGTTTGCTGACAGTACCACCGTTATTACGGAAATTGATAATCTGGTCCATGTGCTCCATAAAATCAGTTTTCCTGTCCTTTTTAACGGCCTCCGTCCCATTTATATCCTTACCATTTTCACACATATTTAGACTCCTCCTATCTTCAAGTCACAATCTATAGGGGTTTTTCTTCCAGTGAAGCCCTTATGTTCTCATAAGTATCTTCCTCTGAACCACTGTTATCAATCACCCGGTTACTATGCAGGAGATACTCCTCCTTCTTAAGCTGGTTCTTCATTACAGACCGGCTTTTTTCTTCCGAGTAACCCCTTCCCTCCATAAGCCTGTGAATCCTGGTTTCTTCATCGGCATAGACGTACCACAATTCATCAAGATACTTCATGTACCCGCATTCGATCAGCAGGGCAGCCTCCAGGGCAATGAAAGAAATGTTTTCATCCTTTTGCATCTCCTCTAACCGGGCTACTACTGCTTTTTCAATATTGGGATGGGAAATCTGGTTTAGTCTCTCCAGTTTATCTTTGTCAGAAAACACGATCTTAGATAACCTGGGGCGGTTTATGTTTCCTGTTTCATCCAGGATATCTTCCCCGAAGGCCTTCACAATCTCCTTATAGTTACTCCCTCCCGGTGCCATCAGCTCATGCCCGATAAGGTCAGCGATAATCAGTCCGGCATTAAAACGTTCCTTCAATATCTTCATCACCATGGTTTTCCCGCATCCGGTTCCACCGGTTATGCCTACTACTTTTTTCCGTTTATTTTCAATCATTATGAAGTGCCTCCTTCACATTTATCCTATCTGTATCCTCACTCTGTTTCAGAGTGTAACAATCCTTGATATTTTTTGACCTTTATCTGATTATATGTTATCATATATTAACATAATATTCGTATTAATACCGCAAAAATATTAAAAAACAGCAGCGAGGTAATGATTATGAGCATAGCAATTTATCCCGGTACATTTGATCCTCTGACCCGTGGCCATCTCTATGTAATCCGCAGGGCCTCTGTCATCTTTGATAAGGTTGTGGTGGGTCTGCTCAATAACAGTGCCAAGAACCCCCTTTTCTCCGTAGAGGAAAGAATGAACATGATCAAAGAGGTTACATCGGACATCCCCAATGTGGAAATCATCCCCTTTAACGGCCTTCTCATGCAATTCGCCATCGAACAGAAAGCCAATGTAGTCCTGAGAGGAATCCGCACCGGAGGGGAATTCGAATTTGAGCTCATGAATGCACATGCCAACAAAAAGATAGCACCGGAAGTAGATACTCTTTTCTTCCCCTGCGATATTAATTACTCCTGTGTCAGCTCCAGCATGGTTCGGGACGTAGCTGCCTACGGCGGCGAGATCCGGGATTTCGTGCCGGAATCCATCGCAGAAAAACTCTATCAGAAATTAAAAGAAAAAGGTCTGAACAAAGTATAATCATAGAGTATAATCGTACCTCATATCAAGGTTTACATCGTCCGCAAGGTTCATAGCCCTTGCGGATGATTTCATTTCTGCTTTCTTCTGTTACCACCTTATTCTTCTCCTTCATATCGGCGACACTGTCGCAGGAAGGCCGGTGGAATTTATGGGTGTTGGTGTTTAACACATAACCGACCTCGGTAGCTGTCTCTTCCTCATGCGCACTGTTTCTGTCAACAGTTTCCGGGGTTTCCGGCATTACGTCCTGCCCTCCTGAATGATCATAATCCGGATCCAGCCTGCTGTCTCCGGTCCTGTAATCAATGATTACTCCCGGCTGTACATTGTAGGCATAAACACGAAAAGAGATTGCCTTGCCATGGTCTTCTACAGACAGTCCCTCCATGATCACCCCAGAGGCCACCAGGTTTTCCCCCTCAAAGACCGGTGTCACACGGTAGAGGACATGATGACCTGTGCTGCGGACATAATCCAGCACCTGAAGTTCAAAGGGCTGCATCCCTTCCGTATTCAGGTAGCGGGTACCGGTAATGAGGTTTTTCTCGTTGGCATTTTCCCCTGTCAGGGAGTAAGCAATGAGATGGCATCGGTTGTAGAGGTAGTTTCCTTCCACCAATTCGTGATAAT
>JBGVCE010000324.1:0-2288 GCA_045226235.1 Anaerobutyricum sp. | reverse complement strand
GTGCTGTAATCTTACTTTCCAGTTCTTCGGGAATCATACCGATTCCCACTGTCTTATGAGGATCAATCTTCTGGCCAAAGCCACCGGCCAGATAAACTCTCTCCACCTGATCACAGTTGATTCCATAGGAATAGAGAAGGATCTCAATTCCTGCCCGGATGGCAGATTTAGCCAGCTGCACTTCCCTGACATCTCTGGCGGTAAATAAGACATCCTCTGCCAGAGGGAATCCACTGTCAAAATATCTATCTTCCATGAGACCGGTCTCATCCACGATCTCTTCTTTTCTTAACTCATACACAGTTTCTATAACTCCGGAGCCACAGATCCCGACGGCAGGTTTATCCCCAATAGTAGTGGTACTTATCTTACCGTCTTTTAGCTCTACTCTGTCGATAGCCCCCGGAATACCAGCCATCCCATGGCTGATGTTTCCTCCTTCAAAGGCAGGGCCTGCAGCGGTGGAGCAAACCAGGATACCATGCCGGTTCCCGATAGCCATCTCTCCGTTGGTTCCCAAATCGATGAGAATCGATATCTTATCTTCCCTGTCCATTCCGCAGGCAACGATTCCACTTACGATATCTGCGCCCACATAGCTGCTGATCCCCGGAAGAATCGTGATGTTTTGATAAGTGTGCAGAGAGATATCCACAGGTCGAAAGGGGAAGACTCCCAGATTATGGCAAGGCAATCCCTGCAGAAGATGTTCCATGGTAGTATTTCCGGAAAGAATCACCGGAATCTTCAGGTCGGTCACTGTGCTCCCCAAACCTAGTCCTTCAGACAGACGGTTCAGGTCCTCAAAAACCAGTTTCTGTAGGGTCCCCTCTTCCCCGCGATTGGACGCTTCTATCCTGGATATAACATCCGTCCCGAAGATTCGCTGTCCGTTCATGGAGGTGAGGGTTTTCCTCACTTCTTTTCTCTCAACATCAATCAGGCTGGCTGCGATGGTGGTAGTGCCCAGATCGATGGCCAGAGCACCGGAGGATAGGTTCTCCAGACTCAGGATATTCCCCTTCATGGAAGCCTTCTCCTGCAAGGTATCCTCCGGGTCTTCTCCAATCTCAAGGACTGCTTCCCCTTCTGTTTTTGCCAGGCAGGCCAGGCGGTATCCTGACTGAATCTCCTGGTCCGTAAACACCTTCCGGTCCCCCTCCCGGGGTTTCGGCGGATCCTGAAGGAACCGTACTCTACATTTTCCACAGGTTCCCTTTCCCCCACAGTCGGCCGGAAGGAGATACCCTGCTTTCCTAAGATGATAAAGCAGAGAGCATTCTTTATCGTGGATTGTGATATTTATTTTCTTACTCATTCTTCTCCCTGCCTCTCAGAATCATCTGCTGTCTTTTGTTCCTTTCCCTGCCATTCTATCTGGCCTACATGCCAAATTCCTGGCAGAGAGCTTCAAATCTCTGTCTCTCTTTTTCCTTAATCTCCTTAGAGAGGTCATTCATACAGTGATGGATTACATCCGCATCTTTTAGTACTTCATCCATGGGGCTATCCACGGACAGTTTGTCATCATGATGATAAATCATAGAGCAGATCTGTTCGGTTTCTGCCTCCTCCGTAAGTTTTAATTCTTCAAGAATCTTTCTGGCCAGTTCTGCTCCTTTGTGGGCATGGTCTTCATAAGATCCTGATTTGTAGGCATGCAAGTCATGAAGCATGGCTGCCATGGAGGCCAGTTCCGGATCAAATCCCCGTTTTTTGGCGATCATGGTAGCGGCAAGGGAAACCCCGTAAAGGTGAGCGATGGCTCCGGTCCGTTTCTTCTTATCATCCATCTTGTTAATCTCTTTATCTACATATTTCCTGAGTTCTTTCAGTCTGCTCATATGCTCCATCTCCTCCCTATGCTATTCTTTTTCTGCTGATATCGATATGATTATAACGTAATCCAGACTATTTTACCATTCTTCTCCCGGATATTTCATCCCCCAGTCTTTGCGAAGTCTGGTCATGATATCCATGACATCCCTGGAATAATTTAATTTCATCAGTTCCGGGTCTCCGGTCTTCACTGCTTCTTCCATATCTGACATCTCATAATACAAGGCCTTGCCGGTTTCACCGGATTCAAGGAGGGTCTCCTCCCCTGTCTCTGCATCAACTATAGTTGCCTTGCAGGCCCTTGGGTATTCCATAATCTCAATGTAACCCTTCTCAAGGCTGATCATCGCCCGTTTTGGCTGTTTGGAATGCATGGATAATGCTACTGTAGCCATCTGTCCTAGGCTGTTCTTCAACAATACGGTGGCCTGCTCATCCGACCCCGTGGG
>JBGVCE010000323.1:0-14361 GCA_045226235.1 Anaerobutyricum sp. | reverse complement strand
GATTCTGTAGAGTACGATTATTATGGTGCGATTACAATAAAGTTTGATAAACTGACTAATCCACTCACCATCAGGCCTAAGACTGCCACGGTCAAATACAGTAAGCTCAAGAAAAAGTCACAGACGCTGGCAGTTACCAAGGTAATCAAGTTCACAAAAGATGCGAAGGATAAGAAGACCTATACTCTTGTATCTGCCAAGAAGGGCAGCAAGTCATACAAGAAGTTCTTTAAGATCAATAAGAAGACCGGGAAAGTGACGATTAAGAAGAGCCTGAAGAAGGGCACTTACAAGGTCAAGGTCAAAGTCAAGGCGGCAGGGAATAGCAATTATAAGGCATCCGCGGTCAAAGCAGTAACGTTCACAGTCAAGATTAGATAGTACTGACATCAAAAAGAAAAGAGTCAGGAACCATGAAAATCAGAATGAGATTTTTATTGTTTGTATTTCTGTTTGGAATCTGTAGCGGTATTATCACTTTTGCAAGTGCTGGCCGGCCTGCCTTGTTGGCAGATGTGGGATGCATAGAGGTTAAGGCTGAGACTATTGATTCCGAAAATGAATCTGCTGTATAAGTATGAGAAGTATCAGGATCTGAGTGACAAGACTGTAGCAAAAGATTTCTTCAGGTTTGCAGCAGATTATGCTTCTGCAGACCATATGATGGTCATTTACTGGGACCATGGCGGCGGTCCCATCAAAGGCTCGGAATTTGCCCTGAATGATGATGGTTCTGACAATAGATTTATGCCCTTTAATGATATTGTGGAGGCAGTGGAATCGGTTAAGGAATTGAGGATTAAGCAGGGCAAACAGATTGATATGATAGGGTTTGACTGCTGCCTGATGGGAAGCGTGGAGATCGCCTATGCGTTAAGAGACTGTGCTTCTTACATGGTAGCTTCTGAGGAAATGGAACCCTTGGATGGCTGGAACTACTACTGGCTGCAGATCTTTAATGAGATCAGCGGGGATATGCCGAAGAATCAGATGTTGGAAGCCATTGGACGGAGGATTGTTGATCTCTATCCCGGCGATAAGATTGTTGATAAGACGGATCACTCTACATTGGACGATGTTGGTAAAGCAATAGAAAAATGGGAGGATCGGGATCCTGATTTTTATAACGGAACCCTTGCTCTTATCGATCTGTCCCGGAATGGCAAAAGTGATGGTCACCAGTATTGAAAAAGGGACAAATGAGATTCTTTATACTTTGGAGAGAAAGGCCCAGATTATTAAGGCTTCCAGGATAAAGAAGGGAAATTCATCGAAGACAAAGATCAAATATAAACTGGTCAAAGCGAATAAGAAGAAAAAGTCATTTGTCGTCAAGCCCTCAGGTCAGATTAAGATTCAATAAACAGTTTATCCTAAAACAGGTGTTATTGACCCCACCGGAAGGTCTACTTTCCGGTGGGGTATTTTTTTGTTTTATTTTACGATAAAAAAAACAAAAAAGCCTCAAATTAGGTAAAAATGTAACAAAAAATAATGCAAAATATTTTGAATTATGTTACAATGCATATAAATATATGCTGATAAACCTGCTTGTTTATCTGACATCAAATCGGAGGAAATTAACATGATAAAGTTTTCGGAAATCCTGTACGAAAGACCGGATCTTGACGATGTAAAAAGGCAGATGGATGAGGTCATTATGGCCTTTGCCGGAGCAGAGTCATACCAGGAAGCGGCAGGATTTTTTGTCGCCATGGACCGGCTGAAACGACATGTGGAATCAGTGGAGACCCTGGCGGCGATCCGTCATTCCATTGATACCAGGGACTCCTTCTATGACGAGGAGGTTAAGTTCTGGAATAATGCCGGTCCCGAACTCATGGCATACCTGGAACGATGGAATAAAGAACTTATGGCTTCTCCCCACAAGGATGCTCTGGAAGAGGAGTTTGGGGATATTGTATTTAAGAACATCAAGCTTAAGCTGAAAAGTTTCGACCCGGTCATTATTCCCCTGCTTCAGGAGGAGAATGACCTTACCATGGAATATGAGAAGTTACTGGCAAGTGCCCAGATCCCCTTCCGGGGAGAGACTTACACCATCGCTCAGATGGGCCTTTTTAAAAAACACCAGGAAGATGAAATCCGCCTGGAGGCCTGGAAGGCGGAAGGAAACTGGTATAAAGAGAACCAGGAAAAACTGGATGGAATTTATGACCGGCTGGTGGCCATCCGCCATGAGATGAGTCAGAAACTGGGCCTTTCAGATTATGTGGAGATGGGTTATTACCGCATGACCAGGAATTGTTATGACCGGCAGGATATCGACCGTTTCCGCGAAGGAGTCCGCAGGTATCTGGTGCCTGTGGCAGATAGAATCCGGCGCAGGCAGGCGGAGAGACTGGGGATGAGTTATCCCCTAAGCTTTGCCGATTGTGCCCTGATGTTCCGGTCCGGTAACGCCAAACCACTTGGAGATGCCATGGATATCCTGGATGCGGCCGGCAGGTTCTTTGACCTGTTATCACCGGAGACCAGCCGGTTCTTCCGCATGATGATGGAGAATCAGCTGATGGATGTGCTCTCCAGAGAAGGAAAGGAAGGCGGCGGATATTGTACCAGCATCTATGATTACGATGTGCCTTTTATATTTGCGAATTTTAACGGTACCCAGGATGATGTGGAGACCCTGACCCACGAGGCAGGGCATGCCTTTGCCGACTGGACCAACCGGGACCGGGTTCCTATGGAGACCATCTGGCCAAGCATGGAAGGCTGTGAGGTCCATTCCATGAGCATGGAATTCTTCGCCTGGAAATGCGCCAAAGACTTTTTCGGGGAAGATGAGAAGAAATTCTTGTACAGTCATCTGGCAGAGAGTCTGCTGTTCATTCCCTATGGAACCATGGTGGACCATTTCCAGCATATCGTCTTCGAACAGCCTGAACTGACACCGGCTCAGCGCCATGGAGAGTGGAAGAGGCTGCTTGGGATCTATATGCCCTGGCTCCGGCTGGACGGGGAGATTCCTTTCTATGCCGAAGGAATGGGATGGCAGCGCCAGCACCATATTTATTCCTTCCCCTTTTATTATATCGACTACTGCCTGGCGCAGACGGTGGCCCTGGAGTTTTGGGCTATGATTCAGGATGACTATGAGGATGCCTGGGCTCATTATATGGCCTATACCAGGCAGGGTGGTTCTGATGTATTCACAGCTATTCTTGACCGGGCAGGCATGGATAGCCCCTTCCGGGAAGCTACCCTGGAGAAGGTATGTGAGAAAGCCGGTCAATGGCTTGATGAATTTGATCTTACAGGTATCGACTGATGAAGAACTCACGGAAAAAGATCTTGCAGAATATCCAGGAGAAGGATGGCACCTACCAGTATACGGGAGAGTCCTTCCGCCTGAAGACACCTATAACAACACTGGTCATCTGTTGTATCCTAACTTTTCTGCTGGTGGTGATTTCTGGTACCCTTGATACAGCGGCAGCATTTGGTGCCTTCTATGTGATCCTTCCCTATGTGGGGGAAGTCAGCGCCCTTTTTATGTTGGTCTGGAATTCAGTCAGATTGTTTTACAACAGAGATAACATGAGGGGCTATATTCTTGACCATGTACGGTCCAGGATACCGGGGGCAGCCACAGTATTAAGTTTGTGCGCCATGCTGGGCATGGTATGTTCCATGTTTTACCTGTTCAGATATGGCAGCGGGGGCCGGCTGACAGCCAGCATCCTTTATCTGATCTGCAAGGGAGCTGCGGCTTTTCTTGCCATGGGATGCCGAAAGGCTTTCCGGAATCTTGAGTGGGAGAAGGTGTGAACCTGCTTCCAAACCTACAGATATAAGTTCCACACAGTCTTTGATTAAAGACCGGACTTATACCATATATGCTCATAACTGGAGCTTTCCAGTGAGATTATGAAAGGAGATGTAAAAAATGAAAAAGAAACTATCATTATTATTAGTCATGCTTATGTGCCTGACTGCACTGGCCGGCTGCGGCGGCGGAGGGGTTGCAGACAAACCTCTGGTAGTTGGATACTCCAACTTCTCCAGCAAGTTCTCCCCGTTTTTTGGCGAGACAGCCTATGACCAGGATGTAGCTAAGATGACATCCGTCTTTCTGTTAAACACAGATCGTCAGGGCGCTGTAGTTGAGAAAGGAAAAACCGGTGAGACCCGTCCTTATAATAATACGGATTACACCTATTACGGCCCTGCAGACCTGACCATCACTCCGAATGCAGATGGCTCAGTAGATTATGATTTCGATCTGAGGGATGACATCAAGTTCTCCGACGGCGAACCACTTACCGCGGACGATGTTATCTTCTCCATGTATGTATTATCCGATCCGACTTATGACGGATCCTCCACTTTCTTTGCGATGCCTATCAAAGGTATGGATAAGTATCGTTCCGGCATGACTCCTCTTATGGACCTTCTTCTGGAAGCCGGAAAAGACAATAAAGATTTCTCCAAGTGGGATGAAGCAACCCAGACAGCATTCTGGGCTGAGACAGAAACCGCAGGAGCTAAGTTCGCACAGTCCATCGTGGATTACTGTGTTGCAAATGGATTAAATACAGCGGAAGATTCCGTTGCTGCCTGTGCGAAAAACTGGGGTTATGAACTTAAGGAAGACGCCACAGTGGAAGACTTCTATGCCAACATGCTTGAGGCATATAAAGGTGATGTGAAAGCCTTATCTGACACTGAGAAAGCAGATGCCTCCCTTTTCTCCATGATGGATAATTATTCCGAGTATTCCAAGGGTGTGGAGACAGGAGATTCCGCAACTAATATCGAAGGTATCCAGAAGACCGGCGATTACAGCCTGCGCGTGACCCTGACAGAGACAGATGCAACCGCTATCTACCAGCTTGGCGTGACCATCTGCCCGCTGCATTACTATGGCGACAAAGAGAAATATGATTATGATAACAACAAGTTCGGTTTTGACAAGGGTGACCTTTCTACCGTTCGTGCTAAGACAACCGAGCCTATGGGCGCCGGTCCTTATAAATTTGTGAAATTTGAAAACGGTGTTGTTTCTTTTGAGGCAAACGACAGCTACTATCTTGGCGCTCCTAAGACCAAGAATATGCAGTTCCTGGAGTCCCAGGATCAGGATAAACTGAACGGTATTATTCCCGGAACCATCGATATCACCGATCCGACCTACTCACTGGATACTGTGAAAGCGATTAAAGACGCTAATGGCAATGATGATGTGAACGGTGATGCCATCACCACCAGCACAGTGGATAACCTGGGCTATGGTTACCTTGGTATCAGTGCTGACTCCGTTAATGTTAAGGGTGATGGAGGATCAGATGAATCCAAGGCTCTTCGTAAAGCCTTTGCTACGATCTTCGCCCTGTATCGTGACGTGACGGTTAACTCCTACTATGGTGAGACTGCTTCCGTTATCAACTACCCGATTTCCAATACTTCCTGGGCAGCTCCTCAGAAGACAGATTCTGATTATGCCATCGCCTTCTCCAAGGATGTGGATGGAAATGATATCTACACTTCCGACATGACAGACGAACAGAAGGAAGAGGCAGCTATCAACGCTGCTCTTGGATTCTTCGAGAAAGCCGGTTATACGGTAAAAGACGGTAAGGTTACCAAGGCTCCAGAGGGAGCAAAGATGAGTTATGAAGTATGGATTCCTGCTGATGGTCAGGGAGATCATCCGTCCTTCATGATGCTGAATCTGGCATCCGATGCCTTCAAGAAGATCGGTATCGATCTGATAGTAAAAGACCTTGCCAACTCTGCTGATCTTTGGACCGGTATAGAAGCAGGTACTGTTCCTATGTGGTGTGCTGCATGGGGCGCTACTCCGGATCCGGATATGTATCAGGTCTACTACTCCGGTAAGTTTGATAAAGATAGAGAGGCCGGTGGTTCCAACTACATGTATGACATCGCAGATAAAGAGCTGGATGGTCTGATTCTGGATGCTCGTGCAAATATGGACCAGTCCTACAGAAAACAGGTTTACAAATCCTGTCTCGATATCATCGTTGACTGGGCTGTTGAGGTACCGGTTTACCAGAGACAGAATGCTATTGTTTTCGCTACAGACCGTGTGAAGATGGATAGTGTAACTCCGGATATCACCACCTACTGGCCATGGTATTCCGAGATTGAGAAGATTGAGCTGAAATAATCTCCTTAAAATCATCATCGGAAAATAAATTTTTCTGATGATACCATATGAGTATCACTGGGCAGACAGGGTAACCTGTCTGCCCTGGTTAAATCAGATAGAAAAGGGAGATGAATCGTGAGAAAATATATAATTAAACGAGTGCTGCAATCCCTTGTCATCCTCTTCTTTGTTGCTTTTATCCTGTATGCATTGATGCGCTGTCTTCCCACATCCTATGTGGAAACCATGGCAAGACAGAAATCCATGCAGCCGGGTTCCAAGAGTTTTGAGGAATGGATGGAACAGCTGACGGCCATGTATAATATGAACGGAAGTATCGTAAGCGGATTCTTCCGCTGGCTGGGTTCCATCTTCAGAGGTGAGTTTGGCGACAGCTGGAGATGGACCGTTCCCGTTTTACAGAAATTCAATGATACGGTCTGGCTCTCCTTTGTCATGGGCCTGATCTCTTTTGTCCTGGAATTGGCCATAGCCATTCCTTTGGGAATTATTGCAGCAACCAAACAGTATTCCAAAACAGACTATACGATTTCGGTAATCGCCCTGGCAGGTATTTCTCTGCCCACCTTCTTCTTCGCTTCCCTGCTGAAGCTGCTCTTCTCCGTCAAACTGGGCTGGTTCGACCTATACGGCCTGGTAGGCAGAAATTATGATCAGCTTTCCACCATGGGTAAGCTGCTGGATAAGGGCAATCACCTGGTTCTTCCCATCGTCACCCTTGTGGTGATCAGCATGGGAGGTTTGATGCGTTTTACCAGAACCAATATGCTGGAAGTATTAAATGCGGACTATATCCGTACTGCCCGGGCAAAGGGACTTTCCGAGAAAAAGGTTATCTACCATCATGCATTCCGGAACACCCTGATCCCTATTGTTACCATCGTGGGCGGATCCCTTCCGGGGTTATTCTCGGGAGCTCTGATCACGGAAACCTTGTACGGAATACCGGGGATAGGCTATGCTTCCTATCATTCCATGGTGTCAGGTGATATTCCTTTCTCCATGTTTTTCCTGGTATTTACCGCCATATTGACACTGTTAGGCAATCTGATTGCAGATATTCTGTACGCGGTGGTGGATCCACGCGTCAGGCTTTCATAAAGGGAGGATACTATGGATAATAATGAACTGAACAAATCCTCCCTGCAGGAAGAAACAAATGCAGTTGAGGAGAATTATTCTTTAAGTGACGACCGCCGCGTCAAGGTGCTCTCACCGGGAGCCCTGGTGGCAAAGCGCTTTTTCCGTAACCGCCTTGCGGTAACCGGCATGGTAATCCTGATTGTTATGTTCCTCTTCTCTTTTGTGGGAGGGATCATCACCCCTTATGAAGAGGATCAGAAATTCTATACGGTGAAAACCCAGTCTAAGGATTATGCCGGTATCATCCATAATGAGGAGTACCGATACACAGTAGGAGATAAAGATCTCTTTAAGAGCTCGGTATTTGCTCAGGTCTTCCGGAACATACTGGAAGGAAACAATAAATTCACTTACAATGACCATACTTATACACTGGAAGAGATGGGTACGGAAGTGTACTCAGTCTACACAGAAGGTAAACTGGTTGGTATCGCCAGCAAAGAGCTGGTTAACTCTTCCACAGAAACTCCCTGCTCCTTCGAATTCACCTATGAGGCATTCAAGGCCAGGGCAGAAAAAAGAGATAAATTTACCGCGGATAATCAGGAATATCTGCTGGGTGAGGGCGATATCATCACCGGTAAAGATGGTGAGGAAGTGGCTTACATAAGCAGTTATATCGTCCGTCCGGTCATGTCGGATATCCATTTTACACGTGAATTTAAAGATCAGCTTATCGATGCGGTAGAGGCTGACCAGAAGTCTATAAAGTTTACCGACGAAAATGGCCAGGAGGCAGAATACATTCTTGCCTACGACGCTGCCACCAAATCCTGGGATGTCAAGCAGGAGATCGGTACCAAGGTTTTTGATACCTATGCCTCCCCGTCAAAAGCCCATTGGCTGGGCACCGACCGAAACGGTATGGATATGCTGACCCGCCTTATGTATGGTGGACGTATTTCTCTGATTATTGGTTTTATCGTCGTTTTCATCGAAGGAGTTCTGGGTATGTTCTTCGGCGGTATCTCCGGTTACTTTGGAGGCTGGGTGGACGGATTGATCATGAGAATCGTAGATATTTTCTACTGTATTCCGTCCCTGCCTGTAATCATTATCCTGGGTGCTGCCATGGATGCGGCAAACCTGCCCTCCCTGCTCCGCATCATCTACCTGATGCTGATCCTCGGCTTCCTGGGATGGCCCAGTGTGGCCAGAATGGTCCGTGGCCAGATCCTTTCCCTGCGTGAGCAGGAATTTATGACAGCCACGGAAGCCTGCGGAATTGCAGTGCCGAGAAGAATCTTCAGGCATCTGATTCCTAATGTTATTCCTCAGCTCATCGTTATCATGACCATGGGCCTGGGTTCTACCATCATCACTGAGGCAACCTTGTCCTTCCTGGGCCTGGGGGTACGTTTCCCCTTCGCATCCTGGGGAAATATCATCAGTGATGTAAACGATACTTATGTACTGACTAATTACTGGTTCATCTGGATTCCTGCGGGCCTGCTGCTGTTGGTCACCGTTCTGGCCTTCAATATCGTCGGCGATGGTCTGCGTGATGCCTTTGACCCGAAGATGAAACGATAAGGAGGTAGGAATATGGCCAAGAAAAAAGAACAAGGCTATCTTTCTGCCAGGGAATCGCGCAGAATAGCCAAGGGAAACCGTAAGATTACAAATGAATTAGAGAAAAGATACAAGAGAAAGAACGTTCCGGAAAGCGAGTACCTGACTCAGATGAAAAACCCGGCCAACGTTCTGGAGATTGAAGATCTCCACACCCATTTCTTCACGGATGTAGGTGTAGCCAAAGCTGTGGACGGAATCAATTTCGAAGTTCCACAGGGGATGACCGTAGGTGTGGTTGGCGAGTCCGGCTGCGGTAAATCCGTAACCAGTCTTTCCGTGATGCAGCTTCTCCAGCGGCCTCAGGGGCAGATTGTCGGGGGAAGTATCAGGCTGAATCTGGGAGATAAAGCTTACGATATCACCAAGACACCCATTGAAGTGATGCAGTCTCTCAGGGGTAATTATATCTCCATGATCTTCCAGGAGCCTATGACCAGTCTGAATCCGGTCTTCACCATCGGAGATCAGGTGGATGAGGTTATCGAACTCCATGGCGAAAAAGATATGACCAAGGAGGATATCAAGCGGAGAACCATCACCATGCTGGAGATGGTAGGTATCGCCAACTCAGAAGGTGTATATAAGATGTATCCTCACGAGCTATCCGGCGGTATGCGTCAGCGTGTTATGATTGCCATCGCCCTGGCCTGCAACCCCAAACTGGTCATCGCAGACGAACCTACCACCGCCCTGGATGTTACCATTCAGGCGCAGATCCTGCAGCTTTTCCGGGATCTGAAGGATAAGGTGAACTCCTCCATTATGATCATCACCCATGACCTGGGTGTTATCGCAGAGATGGCAGATTATGTGGTGGTTATGTATGCCGGCAGAGTGGTGGAGAAAGGAACCGTCCAGGAAATCTTCGCTAACCCGGCCCATCCTTACACCATCGGTCTGATGGCTTCCAAACCAGTGGTAGGTAAGAAAGTTGATAAACTTTACTCGATTCCCGGCAAGGTACCAAACCCGATTAATATGCCGGATTACTGCTACTTCAAAGACCGTTGTGAGATGTGTGTAGGCCCATGTGACGGGGAATACCCCATGGAGGTTTCTCTGTCTCCCACACATAAAGTCAGCTGCTACAGATTCTATGAAGAAGGGGGGAAAGAATAATGAGTAATCCATCACCATTTGAGTACGATCCTCAGTATCTCCTTCAGGTTAAAGATCTGAAGAAGTATTTCCCCATCAAAGATGGTCTTCTGTCCAGAGTTGTAGGTCATGTCAAAGCTGTGGATGGTGTAACCTTTAATCTGAAACGTGGAACCACCATGGGTCTGGTAGGAGAATCAGGCTGTGGAAAAACCACAACAGGCCGTACCATCCTTCGTCTTAACGGAGGAAAGACCGGTGGTCAGGTCATTTTCAATGGAAAAGAGGTCTATGATCTGACCAACAAGGAGATGCATGACTATCGTACCAAGATGCAGATAATCTTCCAGGACCCCTTCTCCTCCCTGTCTCCGAGACTTCCGGTTGGAGAGATCATCGGGGAAGCGGTACGTGAGCATAATCTGGTTCCCCGCAATGAGTACAATGACTACCTGGATGACATCATGGATAAATGCGGATTACAGCCCTTCCATAAGGAACGTTATCCTCACGAATTTTCCGGCGGGCAGAGACAGCGTATCTGTATCGCCAGGGCCCTGGCTTTGAATCCGGAGTTCGTGGTATGTGATGAGCCGGTATCTGCCCTGGACGTTTCCATCCAGGCTCAGATTATCAACCTCCTGCAGGAACTGCAGGAACAGATGAATCTGACTTACCTGTTTATCTCCCATGACCTGTCGGTAGTAGAACACATTTCCGACGCTGTTGGAGTAATGTATCTGGGTAATCTGATGGAATACGGTGATACGGAAGACATTTTTAAGAATCCGCTTCATCCTTATACCCAAGCTCTCTTCTCGGCGATTCCGATTCCGGATCCCAACGTGAAGATGAACAGGATCGTGCTGGAAGGAACCATTCCGTCTCCGGCTAATCCGCCATCAGGATGTAAGTTCCATACCAGATGTAAGAACTGCATGGGAATCTGTAAAGAAGTAGTTCCGGAGCAAAAAGAAATCGAACCGGGCCACTATGTAGTATGTCATCTCTATGATGACGCAAAAGATCTCAGTAAGGAGTAAGCATGACAATGGACAGCCAGAACAGAGAAGAAGTATATAGGGAAGAGGCTTTCGATGAAGATGAGCTTGTGATTGCCGATATGAGTAATCTGGAGCGCCAACCCCTTCTGGTGCCTCGCCTGGATAGCCTTTATAAGAGGAAAACGGGGGATAAACCTAAGATCAATGAACAGCATCCGCATTCCCAGACTCCGGAATACCTGGATAGAGAGGGACGGTTTGCCATGATCAGGGGTGCTCTCGCAGCAGCTTTTCTGGTCCTTGCAATCCTGGCTGCATCCTTCGCTGGTCTGATCTTTCTGATCAATGCCTTCTGGGGATAAAAATCCATAGAAAAAGATGCATAAGCAGACAAACCCTGCCGGATTTGAAATGATGGCAGGGTTTGTCTTTTTATATTGTGTAGAAAATTCAAGTTTAATATCAGAAATTTTCGGATAATTTAAGATAGTTCTTTGATTTTTTACTTTAGCATGATAAAATGAATATACAGTAAAAGATTTAGGCGTAAGCTTTTGACCACAAGAATCAAAGGGGGAATTATCATGAGAGAACATAAGTTACATAGGATGAAACCATTCTTTTTCACTCTGCTTGTATTAACGGTGATGCTGATTCTGCCAATGCAGGCCAGAGCTTATACCGATCATGGGAAATGCGGAGTTCTTGCTAACTGGCATTTTTATAAGGATACCGGGACTTTGGAGATTAATGGTTTCGGTTCCATGAGGAATTACGGTAATACACAAGATTCCGAGGCACCCTGGTTTCACATGGCGGAGGAGACCGACGATTCTGCTACCCAAAACGCATATGGTTCTGACAAGATAGAGAAGATCGTAATCGGGAAGAATATTACTTCTATTGGTGATCATGCTTTTGAAGGACTATATTATTCCGGTACAATTGAATTACCGGATTCCATAATAACCATAGGGGCATATGCTTTTTTCGGAAATGAATACCTAAAACTGGATAAATTGCCCTCTTCCTGTCAGATAATCAAGCAGTCAGCCTTCTCACTCTGTTCCATAGGGGACACTATTACTCTGCCTTCTTCATGTACCACCATCGAAAAATACGCTTTTGCCGGGACGGATTTACATTATGTAGAGATTCCTGCTTCCGTGACCGATATCGGGAAATATGCCTTCGGATATTATGCCGAGGGCTGGGATGACGTATATGAACTGGATGATACCACACCGAAGAAGGATATACGCAAGTATCCTGGCTTTTATATCCTGGGACCCAAATCCGGCTTTAGCTCCACAGCTGGTTTTAAATATGCCAAGACTTACAAGTTGGACTACGTTATGAAAGGGGTTAAAGGACCTAAGATCAGAAGCGCCAGGAATGTCAGGACAAGAAGGATTCAGTTGAAATGGAAGAAAATCAGCAAAGCTTCCGGCTACCAGATCCGTTATTCCACCTCAAAGAATTTTCATCCATTTGATACGATCAAATATATCACCATAAACAGTAAGAAAACCACCAGCAGAAAGACGGCAAAACTGAAAAAGAAAAAGACCTACTATATCAGTATCCGTTACTTTAAGAAGGCTGCCGGCAAGAAAGTTTTTTCTGAATGGACCACACCGGCAAAGAAAGTAAAGATTAAAAAGTAGGACATGGCGATAGTTGTTGCAAGTTTATGTTTTTTTTACTATAATAGAGTGGTAGGATATTTTGGAAAAAATAGACTATAAAAATGTGTGAAGGAGGACGATTATGGATATTTACAAATGCGCAAAATGTGGTGCTATGGTAGAGATGATTAAGACAGACTGCTGTACTCCAAGCTGCTGCGGACAGCCTATGGATTTGATGGTGCCCGGAACAACAGATGCAGCTACAGAGAAACATGTTCCGATCTTCCAGATTGACGGAGATAAGATCATTGTTAAAGTCGGAACCATGACACATCCTATGGAGGAAGTTCATTATATCGAGTGGATCGCTATTGAGACAGAGCAGGGAACCCAGAGAAAGTACTTAAAACCGGGTGATGAGCCGAAAGCTACCTTCTCCCTCACAGAGGATGATACCTTAGTAGCAATCTATGAACACTGCAATCTCCATGGATTATGGAAAGCAGAGTAATACAATAAGATAGCACGAAATAATTCAAGAAATCCCTTCGGAAATAGAATCCGGAGGGATTTCTTTTGACATACGAGTTATTTTAGTATATTATTTAGTCATATAACATATAGAATAATCGGATTAAAGAAAATTGAAATAATTCTGATACTTTGTTCGTCATTTATTCTATGCTAGAATCATCATGAATCTGGAGTTTGTTATGTGATAACCATAGTTTTTCAAAAAATATGATTTATCAGGAGGATATGAAGAAATGATCAAGAAAGTACTTTCGATAATTTTAAGCGCCAGTTTATGTCTCTCCATGGTGGCCTGCAGCAGCTCAAAGAAAGCCCCTGCAGAAGAGGCAACCACGGAAGAAGTAATCGTGGATGACAGCCTGGGTGAGAAAGTTTACCAGGAATTCGCTGACATGCTGACTCAGATCTATGAATCCAATCCGGGATCAGCAGGCAGTTCAGACCGGGTAGATGCTGCGGTGACTGCTTTGATTGATTTTTCCATGAATTATGGACAGGAATCCAGCAGCCGTGTTTATGAAAGTCTCGCAGCCAGATGGATGGAAGAAAATGCTGATAAATACGGAGATTCTTTCCAGGAAACCATGATAGAAGAGATGGATGCCATCGTGGAATTAGCCGGTGAGAGCCAGGAAGGTATAGAGACTGACGTGGCTTTCCTTAATGTGATCAATGGTATCTACGATGCCCTTGGCGGAGAAGTTGAAGGCGAAGAAGGCGGAGAGGTTGGAATAGCCAATCCCATGACCGAGGTTACAGAGCAGGAACTGGTGAACCAGACCGGAATTGATCTGCCGGCCCCAAAAGAAGCTACAGACGTGACATACTTTGTGGTGGATACCGATGAATACACCATCGCTCAGATGGACTTCACTCTGGACGGACAGCCTTATGAACTTCGGGCTGCTTCTACCGGGATGACAGAACTCGATGCAGCTCAGACCGGAGAAAATGAGATGGATCTCGAAGGCTTCAATTTTGACGCAGGAGATATCTCCGGACTTTACTATGAATGGACTACAGCCGGAACCGATCTGGTGGCTGACCGGTCCGGTATCTTCCGGATTGCGGACAAGGAAGATGTAGGCTACATCGCATGGCTCGACGTAGCACCCGGTATCCTTTACAATCTTACCATGACTAGCAATGCCTCCCATGAAGCGCTGAAAGAGACAGCAGAGAAGGTATTTGTTCCCATGCAGGGAGAAAATTAAAAACA
>JBGVCE010000322.1:0-6864 GCA_045226235.1 Anaerobutyricum sp. | reverse complement strand
GCACTTTCTGAAGATGACCAGCACCCCCTTGCCCAGGGTTTCAGACCATGGGGTGGTGGACCCCATGAAGCAGAAAGACTTTTCCGCCTTTGTCTTTAAGATTCAGGCAAATATGAACAAGGCCCACCGGGACCGCATCGCATTTATGCGGATCTGTACCGGAGAGTTTGATGCCGGCATGGATGCCTTCCATGTCCAGGGCGGGAAGAAAGTCCGCCTTTCCCAGCCTCAGCAGATGATGGCCAGCGACCGCAAGATGATCGAGAAGGCCTACGCCGGGGATATCATTGGTATCTTCGATCCCGGAATCTTCTCCATCGGTGACACCCTCACCACAGCGGAAGAGAAGTATGCCTACGAAGGGATTCCTACCTTCGCGCCGGAACATTTTGCAAGGGTCCGTCAGGTTAATACCATGAAGAGGAAACAGTTCCTGAAGGGAGTAAACCAGATCGCCCAGGAAGGCGCCATCCAGATCTTCCAGGAGTATAATACCGGTATGGAAGAAATCATCGTGGGTGTGGTAGGTGTCCTTCAGTTTGACGTATTAAAATACCGACTGAAAAATGAGTACAACGTGGATATCATCCTGGAGAACCTTCCTTATGAACATATCCGCTGGATCCTGAATGACAACATCGATCTGGCTTCCATCAATGGAACCTCCGATATGAAGAAGATCAAAGACCTGAAGGGAAGACCACTCCTTCTGTTCGTCAACAGCTGGAGCGTGGGGATGACCCTGGACCGAAACGAAGGGCTGGAGCTATCCGAATTCGGAAACGCCTAACCCAAATACAAACATATGTTTGGAAATGTGTGGACATAATCCATACTTCATGCTACAATCAGATATGATATCCTTGGGGGTCAGACCCCATTACAAAAGTATTAAATGATGTAATATATGTGTAATGGGGTCTGACCCCCCTATTGACTATAGACGGAGGTGAAGGTCATGCAGGAAAAGAATATATTTAAACTACATTCCCCCTTTGAACCTACCGGAGACCAGCCCCAGGCCATCGATACCCTGGCGGAGGGATTTCTGGAGGGAAACCAGTTTGAGACCCTTCTGGGTGTTACCGGATCCGGCAAGACTTTCACCATGGCCAACGTCATTGCCAGGCTGAATAAGCCCACTTTGATCCTGGCCCATAATAAAACCCTGGCTGCACAGTTATACAGCGAGATGAAGGAGTTTTTCCCGGAGAATGCCGTGGAATACTTTGTATCCTACTATGATTATTATCAGCCGGAGGCCTATGTTCCTTCCACGGATACCTACATTGAGAAGGATTCCTCCATCAATGATGAGATCGATAAACTTAGACACAGTGCCACGGCAGCCCTGATCGAGCGCAGGGATGTGATCGTGGTTTCCTCTGTCTCCTGTATCTACGGCATCGGCAGCAAGAAAGACTATGAACAGATGATGATTTCCCTCCGGCCCGGTATGGGGATCGAGCGGGACGATCTGATTCATCGTCTCATTGACATCCAGTACGTGAGAAATGAGCTGGACTTTAAGAGGGGAACCTTCCGGGTCCGTGGGGATGTGGTGGAGATCGTTCCGGTATCAACCTTTGAGGATGCTCTGCGTATCGAGTTTTTCGGGGACGAGATTGACCGGATCCTTCAGGTGGATCTTCTCACGGGTGAGATTAAGGCCAACCTTAACTTTGCAGCCATCTTTCCTGCATCCCATTACGTAGTCCCGGAAGAACAGATTGCCAGGGCCGTCAAAAGCATCAAGAAAGAACTTGCAGAGAGAATCACATATTTCAAAGAAAACGATAAATTACTGGAAGCTCAGAGGATAGCGGAGCGCACCAATTTTGACATGGAGATGCTTAAGGAGACAGGATTCTGTTCCGGCATCGAGAATTATTCCAGACACCTTACCGGTCTGGAACCAGGAGCTGCCCCCTATACTCTGATCGATTTCTTCGGGGATGATTTTCTTATGATCATCGATGAGTCCCACATCACCGTACCCCAGGTAAGGGGGATGTATGCAGGGGACCGGTCCAGGAAACAGACTCTGGTGGATTATGGTTTCCGACTTCCTTCAGCCCTGGATAACCGGCCATTGAATTTCCAGGAGTTTGAGGAGCGGATCGACCAGATGCTTTTCGTGTCCGCCACCCCGAATGTATACGAAAAGGAGCACGAGATGCTTCGGGCAGAGCAGATCCTTAGACCCACGGGACTCCTGGATCCGCCCATTGATGTCCGTCCGGTGAAGGGGCAGATCGATGATCTTCTGGCGGAGATCCACAAGGAGACCGCCAGAAAGAACAAGATTCTTATTACCACCCTGACCAAGCGTATGGCAGAAGACCTTACCTCCTATCTGAAGGAGATGGACGTAAGGGTAAAATATCTCCATTCGGATATTGATACCCTGGAAAGACTGCAGATCGTGAGAGACCTCCGTCTGGGAGTCTTCGATGTGCTGGTTGGTATCAACCTTCTCCGTGAGGGTCTTGACATTCCTGAGGTATCCCTCATCGCCATCCTGGATGCGGACAAGGAAGGATTTCTGCGGTCCGAGACCTCTCTGGTTCAGACCATCGGACGTGCCGCCCGAAATGTGGAGGGGCATGTGATCATGTATGCGGACGTTATGACAGATTCCATGCATGCTGCCATCAGCGAGACCAACCGGCGCCGCCAGATCCAGATGGATTACAACCGGGAACATGGCATAACTCCTGCTTCCATCAAAAAGGCAGTTCGCGACCTGGTTTCCATTACCAAGGAGGAAAATAAGACCAACACTGCGGATATCCTGAAGAAGGATGCCGAGTCCATGAGCCGGAAAGAACTGAAAAATGAGATTACGAAACTCAGCCGAAAGATGAACCAGGCGGCAGCGGAACTGAATTTTGAGGATGCCGCTGTCTACCGGGATGAGCTCCGCAAACTGCGCAGAGCACTGGAGGAGTATGACAAATAGAAAGAATACAAATATGAGTGATAAAAAATACATCAGGATACGTGGAGCCAAAGAGCATAATCTGCAGGATATCGACATTGATATCCCCAGAAATGAGATGGTGGTATTTACCGGATTATCCGGGTCCGGGAAGTCTTCCCTGGCATTTGATACTATCTATGCGGAAGGACAGAGACGATACATGGAATCTCTCTCCTCCTACGCGAGACAGTTTCTTGGCCAGATGGAGAAGCCGGATGTGGATGAGATTCACGGTTTATCCCCCGCCATTTCCATCGATCAGAAATCCACCAACCGGAACCCTCGTTCCACTGTGGGTACCGTGACGGAGGTCTATGATTATCTGCGTCTTCTCTATGCCAGAATCGGTACGCCCCACTGTCCCAACTGCGGGAAAGTGATTGCCAAGCAGACCATAGACCAGATGGTAGACCAGATCATGGAACTTCCCGAGAGAACCAGAATCATGCTTCTGGCCCCCATCGTAAGGGGAAGAAAGGGTGAGCATGTCAAACTGCTGGAACAGGCCAAAAAGAGCGGCTATGTCCGTGTCCGGATCGACGGGGCCATGTATGAACTCTCGGAAGAGATTAAATTAGATAAAAATGTAAAGCATAATATAGAAATCGTTGTGGACCGCCTGGTGGTAAAACCGGGTATTGAGCAGAGACTGACGGATTCTGCGGAGACAGTCATGGGACTGTCCGGGGGACTGATGATCGTGGATGTGATCGACGGAGAACCCATTCATTTCAGTCAGAGCTTCTCCTGCCCGGACTGTGGAATCAGCATCAGTGAGATTGAGCCCAGGAGTTTCTCCTTTAACAATCCCTTTGGAGCCTGTCCGGTTTGCTCCGGCCTGGGCTTCCGCATGGAATTTGACGTGGACCTGATGATCCCGGACAAGAGTCTTAGCATCGCAGATGGAGCCATCAAGGTAATCGGATGGCAGTCCTGCACCGATCCCAAGAGTTACACCAGAGCCATCCTGGATGCCCTGGCTGAGGATTACGGCTTCGACTTGAATACTCCCTTTGAGGACCTTCCGGAAGATATCCAGGATATGCTGATCCACGGGACAGACGGCCATGAGGTGAAGGTCTACTACAAAGGACGCCGGGGAGAGGGAATCTATGATATCTCCTTTGAAGGACTCCTTCGGAACGTTCAGAGACGATACCGGGAGAACCATTCCGACCGCATGAAAGCCGAGTATGAAGAATTCATGACCGTGACACCATGTGACGGCTGCAAGGGGCAGAGACTGAAACCGGAATCCCTGGCCGTTACAGTGGGAAAATACAATATTTACGAGTTGACCAGTCTCTCTATGAAGAGCCTTCTTTCCTATATAGAGTCCATCGAATTAACTGAGCGCCAGAAACTGATCGGGCGTCAGGTCCTCCGGGAGATCAAAGCCCGGGTGGGCTTTTTGAATGAAGTAGGGCTGGATTATCTGAAATTATCCCAGGCTACGGCCACCCTGTCCGGCGGGGAATCCCAGCGGATCCGCCTGGCCACCCAGATTGGATCAGGTCTTGTGGGTGTGGCTTATATCCTGGATGAGCCAAGTATCGGTCTGCATCAGAGGGACAACGACAAACTGATCTCAGCCCTGAAAAGGCTTAGAGACCTGGGTAACTCCCTCATTGTGGTGGAACATGACGAGGATACCATGATGGCTGCAGACTATATCGTGGATATCGGCCCGCTGGCCGGTTCCCAGGGTGGCAGGGTAGTAGCCACAGGCACTGCCGAAGACCTTATGAATAATCCGGATTCCCTGACGGGGGCCTATCTATCCGGCAGAATGAAGATTCCGGTTCCGGACCACAGGAAGGAACCCACTGGCTGGATTGAGATCAAGGGCGCCCGGGAGAATAATCTGGCAGACATCGATGTGAAGATCCCCCTTGGGGTCATGACCTGTGTCACCGGGGTATCCGGTTCCGGCAAGTCTTCCCTGATCAACGAAATCCTTTATAAGAAACTGGCCTGTGTCCTCAACCGTGCCCGGATAAAATCCGGTGCCCATAAGAAGATCACAGGACTGAACCAGTTGGATAAGATCATCAATATCGATCAGTCCCCCATCGGCAGGACCCCACGGTCCAACCCTGCCACTTACACAGGGGTTTTTGACCAGATCAGAGAGCTGTTCTCCCTGACCAAGGATGCCAAGATGAGGGGCTATGACAAGGGCCGGTTCAGCTTTAACAAAAAGGGTGGACGATGTGAGGCCTGTGCCGGGGATGGTATCATCAAGATTGAGATGCATTTCCTTCCGGATGTCTATGTCCCCTGTGAGGTATGTCACGGTAAGCGTTACAACCGGGAGACCCTGGAGGTCAGATACAAGGGGAAAAACATCTATGAAGTTCTGGATATGACGGTGGAGGAAGCCTGTACATTCTTTGAGAGTGTACCTACCATCCGCCGCAAGATTCAGACTCTGCAGGATGTAGGTCTTGGCTATATCAAGCTGGGACAGCCTTCCACCACCTTGTCAGGCGGGGAGGCACAGCGGGTGAAGCTTGCCACGGAATTAAGCCGTACCAGTACCGGAAGGACCATCTATGTCCTGGATGAACCCACCACGGGACTGCATTTTGCGGACGTGGATAAATTACAATTAATCCTGAACCGCCTCAAGGAAGGCGGAAACACGGTTGTGGTGATCGAACACAACCTGGAAGTCATAAAAACCGCGGACTATATCATCGATATGGGTCCGGAAGGGGGCGAAGGCGGCGGCCATGTCATCGCCAGCGGAACCCCTGAGGAAGTCATCCAGGTTCCGGAATCCTACACCGGAATCTATCTGAAACGCTACCTGGATCAAAAAAGGCCAGAAGATTAAACAAGTCTATCAAAAAATAGGAAAAGAAACCTGGGAGGTGAATAGAGATGGAAGAATGGACGAAAGTACTGCTGGTAGGGGTTAATCTGAACAATGATCCCGATTTTGAGCGGAATCTTTCTGAGCTGGAGGCTCTGGCAGAAGCCTGTCAGATGAAAGTAGTGGGCGTGGAGCGGCAGAACCTGTCCCAGGTGAATACCGGAGTTTATGTGGGAACCGGCAAGGTGGAAGAGATTAAGGCTTTGGCTCATATGCTGGATGCGGAGATGGTAATCTTCGATAACAGCCTTTCCCCCATGCAGCTTCGCAATCTGAATGAGATCATCGAGCGTCCTGTCCTGGACCGGACAAACCTGATTCTTCAGATCTTCTCATCCCGGGCAAGGACCAGAGAGGCCCAGATCCAGGTGGAGACAGCCCGCCTTCAATATGAACTCCCCCGTCTTACCGGTATGGGGCTGGTGCTGAGTCGTCAGGGAGGCGGCAGCAGCGGAGGCCTGGCTAACAAGGGGGCCGGAGAGAAGAAACTGGAACTGGACAAACGAAAGATCCGTCACCGGATCTCTGAACTAAAAAAAGAACTGAAAGAGATTGAACTGCACAGGGAGACCCAGAGAAAACGGCGCCTTAGCCAGGGGATACCTCAGGTTGCCCTGGTGGGCTATACCAATGCGGGTAAATCTACCCTGATGAACGCCTTCCTGGATACCTACGGCGGTGAGGAAGAGAAGAAAGTGGGAGCCCAGGATATGCTTTTTGCCACCCTGGATACCACCGTCCGCCGGATCAGCCTGCCGGACAAGAAGGAATTCCTTCTGTCAGACACGGTAGGTTTTATCGATAAGCTGCCTCACCATCTGGTCCAGGCATTCCATTCCACTCTGGAAGAAGTCAAATACGCTGATCTTCTCCTGGAGGTAGTGGATTATTCCAATCCACATTTTAAGGACCACATGGCAGTCACCAGGGAAACCCTGAAAGAACTGGGTGCGGATGATATCCCCTGTATCCATGTGCTCAATAAATGTGACGGGATCCTGGA
>JBGVCE010000321.1:0-4318 GCA_045226235.1 Anaerobutyricum sp. | reverse complement strand
CTCATATCCAGGGTGGTCCATGGTAATTTCAGAATCTTAGCCACGGCATATGCAACCTGGGATTTGCCGGTTCCTGCAGGCCCGATCAGCAGCAGGCCATAGGCCGGTAAAGTGTGGGTCCGGTTAATCTGTATGATCGTCTCTATGATCCTTTGCTTTACCTTCTCCATCCCATATAGCTCTTCATCCAGAATTCTCCTGGCTTCCACAGGATCAATGGCTTCAAAATAGGTGCTCTTCCAGCGGATATTCATCATGATAGAGAGGGCGCGCTGGGCGTGTCTCCTTTCCTCCAGGGAAACTTCACTGGAACGGGCTACGGAAAGATTTCTCCTGGCCCATAAGCGTATATTGTCCGGCAGGGTTTTTCCGGCACAATTCATGAAATCCTTGATGCTTTGAAGGCTGGTGAGTTTCATATCATCACCCAGCTCTTCCTTGTCTTCTTCCCCTTCTTCCTCTTCCGGAGGATCACTGGCCAGAAGTCTCTCGATCATAAACTGCAGAAATCCGTCTGCTGCCGACAGTTTGGACCGCCCGGTAAATTCCAGTTCACGGATACGGTAGACCGCATATCCATCCTCCCTGTTGATTCCGGACAGCCTCACATTGATATGATTCTCTCCCAGCCATCTAAGAAGGCTGACAAAACGGGCATCCAGTTTCAGTATATCCGTGACCTCCCCGTCATCGAACTCAAAAGAGGTCCTTTTAGAAGGGTTGGTGAATATACCGGTTGAATGATGTTCCCACTTATTTTTCTTATTATCCAGCAGTAGAATCGGATGGTCTGCTGTGGGGTGTTCCTCTTTGGAGCGGAAGGTCTCATAGGTACATTCCGCAGGCTGTTTCTGGTAACTACTGTCATTAAAATCAAATACAGGCATATTTACTCCCATCTAATAGACATTCAGTATCATATATTCGCTGTTTGTGAAACTGCGAAGGTCCGGTCCGTACACACCAACTCCGCAGCTGGTCACATTGATAAAGCCATCCTTCTCATAGATTCCCCATTCGTTCTCCCATTTGAAAGGAGTTGATATCGTCAGAGGGAAAAACTGCCCTGCATGGGTATGGCCGCTAAGCATCAGATCTACTTTCTGTTCGATGGCCTGATCAAAATCATCCGGTTCATGGTTAAGAACGATAACCGGCTTTGTTTCATCGTAATGATCAATCTGATCCATCAGTTCTTTTATAGTGGCCCGGTTGTCCGTACCGTCACCGGCCCTCTCCCCGTCAAGCCTTCCCACAAGATAAAAGGAGTCATCTACCAGAACAGACTCGTCTTCCAGCATGGTGACATTGGCCGCCTTCATAAACTCATCAAACCGAGGGTCACGGAAGGCTTTTGATACAGGAGATACAGTGAATCCGCCAATCAGCAGGCTCTCCACATCATGATTCCCGTAGATACCGTAAACACCTAATCTGGCCTTCATCCTGCGGAAGATCTCTATAAGTTTCCTGTCATCTTCCAGGGCTTCATACTCATTGTCAAAGATATCACCGGCAATCACTATGATGTCCGGATTCTCGGCATTTACCCTGTCCACCATATCTTCGATCCGTTTCACACCCACCGAATAACCCATATGAAGATCCGAGATAAGGGCAACCTTCAAAGGTTTTTCCTGGCCGAAGCTTCTGGTCATATGTACATCCAGCTCATTCCTGACGATATGTCTTGAATGGACAGCACCATAGGCCGTAAAGGAAATACTTAAAACAAACACCAACAGGCCGAGTCCATAACGAAGTAAAGCTATGTCAATGAGAGATACAAACTTATCCCTCCTAATCAGTTTTACAATCAGAACGATGAAATCAACAATAATAGTAAAAAAGACATACTCGATAAAAAATCCAACCCAGAGATTGGAAAACCAGATGAATTTTCTCTGGAATCCACTGTAGGGTAAAAGCTTCCCTATAATCAGGGTTGCGCACAAGGCAACAAAGAAGATGGAGATAAAGAGCAATGAATAAAATGACCTAAATGCACTATGGACAACCCTGAGATAATGGACGGTCCTCCATATCACATAAGAACATAATAATACATAGACGATCAACATCAACCATGCCAACATAATTAACTACTCCTTTATTTCCTATTTTAATTTATAGATATTACATCTTTGTTTTTCCAGCATATTAGATACAAAAAGAATCTCCACCCGTTTATTCTTCATGACCTTAATCCCTTCCGGCTCCCGGAAAGACATGGACCTGGCTCCGGATACAATCTGTACTCTTCTGGACATTGTTTTATAATTGGTGATCCGGATAATGGTGGACTGGAAGTTCCTTGTCTTGTCATAGGAACTCAAAAACAGGGCAGTCGGGCTGCCTTCGATAGTGTAGATATAGTTTTTATACACATCAAACCCCTGGAAATCTCCTGCCGTTGCAGGAATACATAATTTCATGAGAGGGCGGTTATTCTTAATCCTATGCCCGCTGTAGATCCGGTATTTCTGAAAGTACTGTTTTTTCTGATAGGTATATCTCACAAAAAGGTATTTTCCGTCCTGAGATACTGCCGGGAAGACGTTTTCCGCTTTTTTCAGCCTGCCCTTCATCCGGATCTTGTAAGTATTGCCGGCTTTTCTTTTCACAATCCCTCCACTGATATAGCGGAAACAGGATATAGCCGTAGTGTTTTTTGTCTTTTTGCTCATGACACTGCCGATCCACAGATAGGTTCTTCCATGATAGACCGTACAGTCGATGTTGGTTCCATGGCCAAAACCCAGAAGGTCCATATGGTCCTTGGTGTACTGATGGGGAGCGGTATATTTCACTCTGGTAACCCTGAGATGGCCTTTATCCGGATTTGTCATCTGGACAAAATAATAATAATTGGAATCCTTAGTGAAGGACTGAATCCATCGGTTGGAATCCAGCACGGTTCCGGCATGAAGCAGGGTCAGGTCACTGGTTACCGGTTCATCCTTAACCGGAAACAGGTCATCAGGTTCCATAAGAGCATCCACCCCGGCTTCGGCCGCATAAACATGACCTGGGATCATAAACAGACAGAAAACCAGCAAGGGGATGATCATCAAATAAACGCGTCTTCTTTTCATATGCTTCTCCCACCTTCTGAAATAATAATAAATCCTCTTTATTATACTACTTTGAAAAGTAGCAAACAAGTAAATAATCTGAGAGAAAAAGGCAGTTAATGATTCCCACTAACTGCCATACATAATCTTATTCATCATGATGATAAAAACTGTCCACCCAGGACTGGAGCAGTTCGTCACATTCTTCCGCCTGACTTCCCACTATGGCTGCCCCCATCTCCAGGATGGCTCCCCGTCCGGACTGCATGATATCTGTCTCACTGGTTCCCATTCCTCCTCCTTCATGGGTGCAGAATGGACGGATCTTTTTCCCGCTGAAATCAAATGATTCCAGGAATGTCAGCACAGGCATGGGAACCGTACCACAATAATTCGGATATCCAAGATAGACAACCGTATAATCCCTCAGATTCTCCGGCAGGCCTGTCAGTTCCGGTCTGGCCTGTGTCTCAAAATCTTTTCTGGCCTGCTCTACGCACTCTTTATAATCCGGAGAATAAGGCGATTTCATCCTGATTGGCAGAAGGTCAGCGCCGGTTATCGCCTGGAGTTTTTTTGCAACAATCTCCGTATTCCCCACTTCCACATATCTCAGGTCTCCCTGAAAATAATTCTCGTCCGCTCTTGAAAAATAAGCGATCAGTCTTTTTTTCATATCATTTTCCCCTCTCTACTCCATAGTCCTGACTTTCCACCGGATTTCTGTATCAGTTTGATATCTCCCATTGTCATAGAGTGGTCCACCGCCTTTGCCATATCATAGATAGTAAGCAGCGCGATGTGCACGGCGGTCAATGCCTCCATCTCTACCCCTGTCTTATCTCTAGTTTTTACAAAACTGACTGCCTCGATGGAACTATCTTCAGGATTCATCTTAAATTTCAGCTCTACTTTTGTCAAGCTAAGATTATGACACAGGGGAATCAAGTCTGATGTCCTTTTGGCGCCCATAATACCCGCAATCCTTGCGACTCCGAGAACATCTCCTTTTTTCATTTTTCCTTCTTTTACTAGGTCGAAGCACTGAGGAGACATATAGATCCTGCCGCTGGCTATCGCTTCCCGGTCCGTATCCTTCTTCTCACTGATATCTACCATGATTGCTTCCCCGTCCTGATTAAAATGTGTGAATGTACTCATATATTCGTCTCCCTGTTTTTTAAGATCTTCCCGTAGATCAGCGCAGTAACAATAATTTGTCTTCCGGAATCAGAAGACAGGCG
>JBGVCE010000320.1:0-11556 GCA_045226235.1 Anaerobutyricum sp. | reverse complement strand
AGGTTTTTTGCAATGGCGTTGGCATCTGATATCTTACGGATGGGATAGAGGATGATGATTCCTGCCAGCCTGCTTATTTTAGGCAGGGAGAGGATCTGTGATTCTCTTTCCGGATCCCGGAAGGTAACCTCCGTGAGAACATCATAACCCAGGCTTTGCGCCTGCTCTACGATGGAGTGAATAATGGTGGTATAGTAACTGTTGGTCAGGAGCGGAGCCAGGATCAGTATGGTATTCGAAAGGCTGTTCTCCATGGCAAGGGCCTTTTTGACCGGTTTCTTATAGCCCAGTTTCCTGGCTGCCTCCCACACCTTACTTTCCGTCTCCGGCATGAAAGAAACATTCTTTTTCCCACTCAAGATCATCGACACAGTGGATTGAGAGACACCGGCATACTCCGCCACATCCCTGGTGGTGACTTTATTTCTCTTCCCCATCCTGTCCGCCTCCTTCCCTTCTACCGCTATTATTCTCCATAATTGCAGTTAATCAAATAGTTTTGATTTATTTTAATTAACAGTTCCTGTATTAATCAAATCGATTATTGATTAATCCTAATATATCCTTGAAATCCCCTTCTGACAAGTCCTGAATCTTTTTTGCGAAAAATAATCTGTTAATCAATCGCATCTGATTAATAAAAAACAGCAGAGAATCCCTTATTTATGCCTTTTTGGCGATTTGACAAGCTATAAAAAATATGCTTCAATGTGAGTGTAGCAAGAAAAAACATTCAGATGAAAAACATCTAACAAAAAACATAAAGAATACAAGACAAAAAAACATCTACAGAATCAGGAGGAAAAAAATGAGCGTTATTACTTTCGTATGTGCAGGACAGATGAACTCAGCAATCACATTTCCGGCTTTTGAAAACGGCCACGAAGTACGTCTGGTAGGATCTCCTCTGGACAGAGATATCATCGACGGCCTTCGCAAGGATGATTTCCATATCACATTAAAAAGAACCTTACACCACGGAATCAAATACTATCAGATTGAAGAGCTGGAAGAAGCCCTGAAAGGTGCCGACCTGATCCTTGGCGGAGTAAGCAGTTTCGGTCTGGACTGGTTCTGTGATGAGATTCTGCCGGTTCTTCCGGAAGAAGTACCGCTGCTTACCGTTACAAAAGGTATGGTAGACCTGGAAGATGGAACTCTGGTTCCTTATCCTACCATCTTTGAGCAGAGACAGCCGGAAGGCAAGCATATCAACTTTAACGCCATCGGCGGACCATGTACCAGCTATGAGTTGGCAGACCATGATGACTCCCACGTTGCTTTCTGCGGCAAGGATATGGAAACCTTAAAATATATCAAATCCCTTCTGGCATGTGATTACTACCACATCTCCCTTTCCACCGATGTGAAGGGTGTGGAGTGTGCAGTGGCCATGAAGAATGCCTACGCACTGGGTGTCAGCCTTGCAGTGGGTCTTGCTGAAGCAAGAGACGGAAAGATCGGCGCTGTTCACTATAACTCCCAGGCTGCCCTCTTCGGACAGGGCTTAAAGGAAATGATTCAGCTCCTTGAGTTAATCGGTGGCGGTCCTGAAAACATCATCCACGGTGGCGGCGACTTATATGTAACCGTCTTCGGCGGAAGAACCAGAAAGATCGGTACTTTACTTGGCCGGGGCATGTCCTTCGAGGATGCCATGAAAGAGCTGGAAGGCGTGACTCTGGAATCCATCGTCATCGCAACCAGAACAGCCAGAGCCGTTAGAAAACTTGCTGAGCGCGGAATCGTAAGCCTTGCAGATTATCCGTTGCTGATGCATGTAGACCAGTTAATCAACGGCGGCGCAAAAGTGAATATTCCTTGGGATGATTTCACCACCATCGTTGAGAAATAAATATTACAATCATTTAAAGGGGAACCGTCGCTGACGGTTCCCCTTTTTATCTCTCCGGACATGGCCCGGTTGATTTTCTCACCAGCAGCACCGGATCATACTCCAGCCTCATCAGAACAGATTTTTCATCCGCCTTCTCCTGGGCAGCCATATGCCTTTCCACCAGAATCTTGATGGCAGAAGCCCCCTTCTCCTCGATGGAATGATCGATGGTCGTAAGGGATATTCCTTCAAAAGAAGAAGCCAGGGTATTATCGAAACCACAGACCGAATAATCATCAGGGATCGCGTAACCCATCTTACGGAGGGCATCCATCACCCCGAAGGAAATCTGGTCATTGTTTCCCACAAAGGCTGTGGCCTTATGTCCCTTATTTTTCATATACTGCAGAGTAAGCTGATATCCGGCATCATAATACCGATTTCCCATGAGATAATAATCCCACTGTTGCTGGGTCAGAGCCACAGTCTCCACCTGATCAGGGTCCATGCCGGCACGGAGAAAAGCCTCCTTCAGTCCGTCCAGCCTACGGATACGTGGAAGTTCCACAGGATCCAGGGGGGTTGACATGTAGGCGATATTCCGATGTCCCAGGGAGATCAGATGCTCACCGATCATAATTCCGGACCGCTTACTGTCAAGCTCGATCAAAGGGACACGAAGCTTCTCATTATAGTCATTGATAAGGACGAAAAGAATCCTTTTCCGCAGCTCATTAATCCGGTCAACTGCCTGAGGGGCATAGGTATAGATCACCCCGTACATCCCGGCATCTGCTGCCATGTTAAGATAAGATTCCTCCTTCTTCTTATCCCTCATGGTATAAGTCATCATGGTATAGAGGCCTTTCCGGGCTGCGCTTAAGGTAATGGTCCTTACCAGGGTGGTATAGTACTCGGTAGACACAGATGGACACATGATCATCACGGTCTTTTTCATGGGGCTTTCCGGTTTTTTAGGCCTCTTTTTATAGACATAGCCCATCTTCTCCGCAGTCCGGATGATTTTTTCCACCGTTTCCTGGCGGAAACTGATGTCCTCTCTTCCGCTTAAAACCATGGAAACTGTGGACTGGGACAGATTACATTTTTTCGCGATGTCGCGGGTGGTGACCTTCGTTTTTTTAGGCATGATGAATCCTCCCTCCTGATTATGGGGTTACCCACATGGCAGGCCGGACTCCTAACTGATTGTCATATACTTTTTCACCTTCGTAATCCAGACTTCCGGCACGGTAGACATCACAGGCAACATATTGGTTATGTCCCGGCGTACGAAGCCACCAACGGGCATTTCCATCCTCATTATAGTTGGTAAAAACCCCGTTTTCTACGGCATAAACAGTAGGTTTACAGTTCCTGTCTTCCTTGGAATCAAAATAAGTCTTAGCCTCAGGAATGCTTAAGGTGAACACATAATCCTCCGTGTCATTGCCCGGATCCGTATCAAATTCCGGGTTCCGGTGGGCCGTCACTGTGGAACGTTTGATTTTCTCCCTCTCTTCGTCATTAAATGCCTGTTGATAAAACTCCTCATTCATCCATTCGCGAAGATCGCAGGTCTCCCAGGTCACTTCTTCATCCATTTTGTTAAAGGCGACGCAGTCCAGAACTTTATCGCTGATCAGAAGATAGCTGTCACCCTCCTGGTCGAGAACCTTCCACTGGATCAGTTCCTCTCCATTTTCTGTATCATTATCCTGTTCATAGGCTCCCAGGCTGCAGCTGCCTCCCACATGGAGGTTATCCAGGTCAGGCACCCTGTCATCAGCAACGTTGGCAGCTTCCTCCTCTTCCGCGACTGATTGTTCCGTGTTTTCGGAGGTCGCCTCCACTTTAGGCTGAGTATCTGTCTTTGAATCTTTATCTGTCCCCAGGTTCCGCCCGATGATAAAAGCAATTGCCGCCAGAGCGAGAATGCCGATCAGGCCGGCGACGATCTTACTGAATCCCTTCCTGGAGGAGCCGGGGGATTCCAGCTGCCAGTTACCGGTTTCCTTCTTGTCGGGAACAGGATCATAGTCCGCTTCCATGGTTTTCTCTTTTTCCTTCTTCCCTTTCGGAGAGTCAAAGAGCAGCACGGTTTGTTCGGAATCCCCGAGATTATCCCTGGATGAGAAATCAACAAAAGTTTCTTGCTGGTCACTGTCAACAGCTACCGTATCCCTAAGATCCAATGTCGCCTCATCATCAAAATAATTCTCCTGTGCCATGCAGGCCAAAAGGTCTCTTTTCATCTCAGAAGCGCTTTGATAGCGATCTGTTTTATCGAATTGACAGGCTCTCTGAATCACTTTCCACAGGCCGCCCTGGTCCTGGCTGGGCGGGGGCAGTTCTTCCCCTCTTAAGCGCAACCGGATGGATTCCGCTCTGTCATCGTAATCCACCGGCTCCGGATAGGGTGGATCAAATGGAAGACGATTATGATTGCACAGCGTGTACATCATCAGTCCAAGGCAGTAAATATCCGAAGTGTAACCTGCCTTATCCATTCGGAAGACCTCCGGAGAAATGTAATCCGCAGTGCCGGAGACGGACATTACCGTTGACCGGTCCGTTCTCCTGGCCAGGCCAAAGTCGCCAAGCTTATACTTATTCTTCTGAAATCTGGGATTCACGAAAATATTGCTAGGCTTGATATCTTTATGTACGATCTTCAGCTGCTCACAATACTCCAGAGCCGTACAGATATCAATCCCCAGCTGGATTACCTCCTCCTTACGTAAGGAGTGTTCCAGCAGATAATCATCCAGGCTGGTCAGCAGTTCCATCCTAATCAGGATATCATAGCCGGACTGGTCTTCCAGCTTATAGATGCTGTAATCTTCGATGCTGACGATCTCCGAGATCCCCTTCAGCTGACTCATATGGATAATCTCGTCCTCCGCTTTGCGGATCCTCTTATCCAGACTTCTGGAGATATCAAGATCAGACATACCGATCTTCTTCATCTCGATCTTCTGTTTGTCGTCTATCACATTTGTCACAAGTTTGACGGCAGCATATTCTTTCACCCGTCCCACCTGTTTTGAGACCTTATACACCGCCCCGAATCCGCCGGATCCGATCTCCTCTTCCACATACCATCCGTCCCACAAGGGTTCGTATTTTTTTATTCTATCCATAGAATTCACCTCAGGTTTTAACTTATTATTCTTATTATACAATAGAAAAGGAAAAATGGCATCAGAGGGAAAATTAAATCTGTATTTTTTAATAAAAGGGTGCTATAATAAAAAAACACCGGAAGCATAGCTCAGCTGGGAGAGCGTCTGGGTCACAACCAGAAGGTCATGGGTTCGAGCCCCGTTGCTTCCACTATAATCGCGAATCTCGTCAGAGAATTCGCGCGCGAGTCCGGCAACGCGCAGGCGTTTTCCACTGCCGGACTCTGCGATCCGCCGGAGGCTTCAACATCAGCCGGAGTTTTGTATTTCTTACTGATGTTAAGTTCTGGCTGATGTTGGATCCGTTAGCTCAGCTGGGAGAGCGTCTGGGTGACAACCAGAAGGTCGATGGTTCAAGTCCATTACGGATCATTTTCAGAGCGGTCTAAGGATGACCGCTCTATTTTTTTGTTGACAGGATTATGGTTTTAGTATAAAATGAGCCTATTCAGGGTCTTAAAGGACTAAAGTGAAGAATACAGATAAGTCAAATGCGATGATTGGGATACATCATTGCGGAGTATTCATTTTCAGAGAGCTGTCGTCTGGTGCGAGACAGTATGGATCCCGTTTATGACATCACCCATAAGCATCCGGCTGAACGTGCCAGGATGAGTTATCGGCGCTATTAAGCACGGACGGGTCTTCCCGTTACAGGAGAACGCTGTGATGGCAGCGGGTCAAGCGGCCCTTTTCGGGCAAATAGAGTGGTACCACGGAAGCAATTTCGCCTCTATAGACAGTAATGTCTATAGAGGTTTTATTATTTTAAAGAGAAACGGAGAGAACCATGAAGAATCTAATTGAAATCAGATGGCACGGCCGCGGCGGCCAGGGTGCTAAGACAGCTGCCCTCCTGCTGGCAGATGTTGCTTTTGGAACTGGAATGTATGTACAGGGATTCCCGGAGTATGGTCCGGAGCGTATGGGTGCCCCCATCACAGCTTACAATCGTTTAAGCGCCAACCCCATCCGTGTTCATTCCAACATCTATGAGCCGGATTATGTGGTGGTTGTGGACGAAACCCTTCTGGACTCTGTAGGAGTTACCGATGGTCTGAAGGAAGATGGAGCCATCGTTATTAACACTGCGAAACCAAAAGAGGAGATCATGCCTAAGCTGAAAGGCTACCAGGGCAGAGTTTATACCATCGATGCCAGAAAGATTTCCATGGAAGCATTGGGTAAATATTTCCCCAACTCTCCTATGCTTGCTGCCATCGTTAAAGTGACCGGCGTTATGGAAGAAGAGGCTTTCCTGGAATCCATGCGCAAATCCTACAATCACAAATTTGCCTCAAGGCCTGAGGTAATCGAAGGAAATATGAAGGCATTGTTCTTGGCATTAGAGGAGGTACAGTAATGACATCAGATATCACTCGTTTAGGAGTCGACGTAAAGTGGCAGGATCTCACCCTGGGATGTACCATCGTGGGCAGAGGAACCTCCGAGAGTTTCCGGACCGGTGAGTGGAGAACCGATACGCCTTTATTTATTCTGGAAAAATGTAAACAATGTCTCCTCTGCGCTCCGGCCTGCCCGGACAGTGCTATCCCCGTTAAAGACGGGAAACGTGGAGAGTTTGATTTAGATCATTGCAAGGGATGCGGCATCTGTGAGAAAGCCTGTCCATTTGATGCGATCAAGATGTTAAAGGGGGAAAGATAATATGGCAATCAAAGAACGTTTATCCGGAAATGAAGCGGTGGCAACCGCCATGCGTCAGATCAACCCTGATGTTATGCCGGCCTACCCCATCACTCCTTCCACGGAGATCCCCCAGTATTTTACAACTTTTGTTTCCAACGGTCAGGTGGATACCGTGTTCGTTCCTGTGGAGAGTGAGCACAGTGCCATGAGTGCCTGCATCGGATCCGAGGCCGCCGGTGCCCGGACCATCACAGCCACTTCCTCCGCCGGACTGGCTCTGATGTGGGAAGTGTTAAATGTGGCGGCATCAGACCGTCTCCCCATCTGTCTGACTCTGGTCAACCGTGCCCTTTCCGGTCCCATCAACATCAACTGTGACCATTCCGATGCCATGGGTGCCAGAAACACAGGGTGGATCCAGCTTTTTGCCGAGAACAATCAGGAAGCTTACGACAACATGGTTCAGGCTTACCGCATCGCAGAGCATCCGGATGTCATGCTCCCCATCATGGTATGCCAGGATGGATTTATCACCAGCCATGCCGTAGAAAACATCTCCCTGCTGGAGGATGAGATCGTAAAAGATTTCGTGGGAGAATACGAGCCGGAACACTACCTGTTGAAAGATGGAGAATCCATCGCCTACGGTCCTTATGCTGTGACCAATTACGTGATGGAAGCCCGCCGTGCCCAGATGCAGGGACTTAGGAATGCCAAGCAGGTATGTATTGATGTAGGAAAAGAATATGGCCGTATCTCCGGAAGAGAGTATGGTCTTTTTGAAGAATACCGGTTAGATGATGCAGAATATGCCATGGTAATCATGGGTTCCGCTGCCGGAACAGCCAAGGATGCAGTGGATGCTTTACGGGACAAGGGCATCAAGGCAGGCATCCTGAAGCTCCGTCTCTTCCGTCCTTTCCCGGCTGAAGAGATTGCAGATGCTTTGAAAGATGTGAAGTATCTTGCCATCATGGATCGAACGGAAGATTTTGAGACCAACTGCGGACCGCTTGGATCCGAGATCAAATCTGCACTGTTCAACAAAAATCTTCGTCCCTTCACCTTGAACTATTGTTATGGTCTCGGTGGACGTGACGTCACGGTAGAAAGCCTTACTTCCGTATTTGAAGATCTGTTTGAGGTTGAGAAAACCGGGGATCTTGGAGAAGTCTATCGTTATTTATCTGTGAGAGAATAGGAGTTAAATCATGGCTTATAATTTAAAACAAACTTTAAATAAAGAAGAGCGCCTTGCTCCCGGCCATAGGATGTGTGCCGGCTGCGGCGCCACCATCGCAGTCCGGAATGTGCTTCGGGGCCTTCATGAGGAGGACGAGGCCGTCATCACCTGTGCAACCAGTTGTCTTGAAGTATCCTCCTTCATGTATCCTTACACATCATGGAATGATTCCTTCATCCATGATGCCTTCGAGAATGCAGGGGCAACCTGTGCCGGTGTAGAGTCCGCCTACAGGGCTTTAAAGAAAAAAGGCAAAGTAAAAGGAAACCGCAAGTTCATCGCCTTCGGCGGTGACGGTGGCACCTATGATATCGGTTTTCAGTCCCTCTCCGGTGCCATGGAGAGAAATCATGATATGGTCTATGTCTGCTATGACAACGAGGCCTATATGAACACCGGTATCCAGCGTTCTTCCGCCACACCTATGTACGCCGACACTACAACCACCCCCGTGGGTTCCGTTTCCGACGGAAAGCCCCAGAACCGGAAAGACCTGGCCCAGGTAATCGCTGCCCATAACATCCCTTATGTCGGGCAGACCACCCTGGTGAACAATTTCAGGGATATCCATGTCAAATCTGAACGGGCTATCTACACGCCGGGCGCTGCCTTCTTAAATGTACTGGCTCCCTGTCCCCGTGGATGGAGATACGATATGGCCGACATCCTGGAGATCTGCAAGCTCGCGGTCGACACCTGCTTCTGGCCTCTGTTTGAAGTGATAGAAGGTGAGTGGATCGTCAATTACATCCCTAAAAAGAAACTCCCCATCGAAGATTTCTTAAGACCACAGGGACGTTTCAAACATCTCTTCAAACCAGGTAAAGAGCACCTCATCGCCGATATCCAGGCAGGCGTAGACCAGCGCTGGGAAGAGCTGTTGAAGAGGGCTAAATAAGCTAATAATAACGAAGGCGAGGGGCACTGATATCTCAAAGCTTCGTTGTTCCTCGGAAAGAAATGCACCTACCGTGCAATTCTATCCTGCGGTACAAAGGCGCTTTGAGATATCAGTGCCCCTTGCCTTCTGTTTTTTATTAAAGCCATTGGACTTTACCATGGTATAACATCACTTTACTCTTCTCCGTGTTCTTTGATTACTCATTAAAAAAAAGGACCCTATGATATCGGAAAGCGACTTTGTACCACAGGAAAGACCGACACTTACGTGTCGTTCTTTCCGAGGAACAACGGAGCTTTAAGATATCATAGGGTCCTTTTTTTTAAGCGAAGGGGGAGAAGCCTCCTTCTATCATTTCGCTACAATATTCACGATCTTTCCGGGTACGTAGATTTCCTTGCGGATGGTGCCGGTAAGTTTATTTCCCAGAGCTTCCTTGGCTTTGGCCAGGACATCGTCCTTGGCGGCATCCACCGGAATGTCGATGACAACTCTGGTCTTTCCGTTAACCTGTACCGGAATCTGGATCTCATCATCTTTCATGGCTTCTTCATCGTATGTAGGCCATGTCTGGTCAAATACAGAGTCACTGTGGCCGAACTGCTCCCACAGTTCCTCAGCAATATGAGGAGCAAACGGAGCCAGAAGAATGGTGAAAGTCTCCAGGGTCTTCTTGTCCACGCCACCCTTCTTGGTGAGGTCGATCAGGGTATTATTATATTCCATGAAACCGCTGACAACCGTATTCAGGCTGAAGGAATTCAGCCGCTGGCTGATATCGAAGACCAGTTTGTTGCGGACCTTGAGAAGGTTTTTGTTCTCGGGAACGTCCTTGTCCAGGTTCTCCATGGCCATCTTCCAGAAGCGGTTAAGGAAGCGGTAGACACCGTCGATACCCTTGTCATCCCACTCGGAATCCAGTTCCGGCGGACCTACGAAGAGCTCATACATCCTCAGGGAGTCGCAGCCGTAATCTCTTACCAGGTCGTCAGGGGAAACCACGTTTCCTTTGGACTTACTCATCTTGATTCCGTTCTTGCCGGTAATCATACCCTGGTTAAAGAGCTTGTTAAATGGCTCATCAAAATCAATCACACCGATATCATAGAGGAACTTGGTATAGAATCTGGAGTACAGAAGGTGGAGAACCGCATGTTCCACACCACCGATGTACATATCCACCGGAAGATACTTATCCGCCTTTTCACGGCTAACCAGTTCCTTGTCATTCTTATTATCTATATAGCGGAGGAAGTACCAGGAAGAGCCGGCCCACTGAGGCATGGTATTGGTTTCTCTCTTAGCCGGAGCGCCGCATACCGGACAGGTGGTGTTCACCCATTCTTCGATATCTGCCAGCGGGGATTCCCCGGTTCCTGTCGGCTGATACTTCTCTACATCCGGAAGAAGCAGAGGAAGTTCTTCCTCTGGTACCGGCACGCAGCCACACTTCGGGCAATGCACGATGGGGATGGGTTCGCCCCAGTAACGCTGGCGGCTGAATACCCAGTCACGAAGCTTGTAGTTGGTGGTTTTCTTTCCGAAGCCCTTCTCCTCGATCATCAGCGGAGCTTCCACTTTAAGGACTGCGGATTCCATGCCGTTCCAGTCACCGGAATTGATCATGGTTCCCACTGCATCTGTATAAGCTTCTGTCATATTTTCAATCTCCACGCCATCTTTGGCGATGACCTGGCGAATCGGGATATCAAATTTCTTTGCAAACTCAAAGTCACGGTCGTCATGGGCAGGTACACACATGATGGCACCGGTACCGTAATCTGCCAGAACATAGTCGGAAAGCCAGATTGGAATCTCCTCACCGCTCAGTGGATTGATGGCATAGGAACCCGTAAATACACCGGTCTTCTCCTTATCCTGCATCCTGTCTACATTAGAACGCATGGAAGAATCAAAAATGTACTTATCAACAGCCTCTCTGGTTTCTTCTGTGGCAAGACTTGCAGCCAAAGCATGCTCCGGAGCCAGCACCATGAAAGTAGCACCGTAAAGGGTATCCGGCCTGGTAGTATAGACACGGATCTTATCTTCTCTTCCGGCTACCTGGAAATCGACTTCTGCACCGTAGCTCTTGCCGATCCACTCAGTCTGCATCTTCTTAACCTTCTCAGGCCAGTCCAGTTTATCCAGATCGTCCAGCAATCTGTCCGCATATTTTGTGATGCGAAGCATCCACTGTTTCAAATCCTTCTTGGTGACAGGGGAGCCGCAACGCTCACAGACTCCGTTCACCACTTCCTCATTGGCCAGACCTGTCTTACAGGAAGGACACCAGTTGATGGGCATCTCCTTCTCGTAGGCAAGACCTTCCTTAAACATCTTCACAAAGATCCACTGGGTCCATTTGTAAAAAGCCGGATCCGTGGTATTAACTTCCAGATCCCAGTCATAGATGGCTGCGATCTCATTAATCTGACGCTTGATATTCCTGATATTTTCTTCGGTGGTAACCCTGGGATGTGTTCCCATCTTGATGGCATAGTTCTCAGCCGGCAGGCCGAAGGCATCCCAGCCCATGGGATGGATCAGGTGATAGCCCTGAAGCATCTTATAACGGCTCCATACATCACTGATTACATAGCCGCGCCAATGTCCCACATGCAGTCCGCTTCCCGAAGGGTAGGGGAACATATCAAGACAATAATATTTCGGCTTCTTGCCGTCATCAACATTTACCGGGTGTTCCTCCCAGTGTTTCCGCCATTTCTGCTCAATGGCT
>JBGVCE010000319.1:0-2952 GCA_045226235.1 Anaerobutyricum sp. | reverse complement strand
GGCCTACCGTCTGTCCGAACTCATCCGCCACGATGGCCAGGTGGATCTTATTCTCTTTCATCTGAGTCAGCAGTTCGTTAATATCCATGGCTTCATGGACGAAAAACGGCTTTCTCATTATCTGAATCAAGGTAGTATCAGGGGCCGTGAGCCACACTTTCACCGCATCCCTTAGATTCAGGATACCTACGATGTGGTCCAGATCTTCCTCGTAGATGGGATATCTGCTGAAATGCTGGTCCACCATGAAATGGATTGCCTCTTCCAGGGATGTGTGGGCTTCGATTCCCACGATCTTCTGACGGAATCGCATGACATTTTTTGCATCCATATCTCCGAACTCAAAGATATTAGAAATCATCTCAGCTTCATCTGCCAGGATTACCCCTTGTTCGTGTCCTTCCTGGGCAATATTCATGATTTCTTCCTCGTACTCGTTTTCCTCATCTTCTTTGAATTTTGAAAAGTCAATCTTCTTCATGTCCCCGGTCATCCTCATCAGGATGATGGCCATGAAACAAACTGCCACAGCCAGGATCAACAGAGATAAGATAATAATGGTTATGTATATGTTCATTTTCAACCCCCAATTCAAGGCAATATTTCCATAAGCCCTTGTATGATATCCCGGGCAAGAAGTGCGTGGAATCCGGTTTGCCCGGCAGCATAATCCCCGGCAAGTCCATGGATATATACACCCAGTCTGGCCGCCTCAGTCAGTTCAGTCCCTCCGGCCAGAAGTCCACAGATCACTCCGGTTAGTACATCTCCGCTTCCGCCCACACTCATACCATGGTTTCCGCTGGTATTCAGATAACTGGTTCCTGTACCATCGGCGACAATGGTACGTGCGTCTTTCAGCACGATAATATGTCCGGCATCCGACAAAGCCCTGGCTGTATCGATCAGGGATCCCTTAATCTCCTCCACAGGCTTCTTACACAGCCTTGACATTTCCATCAGGTGGGGGGTCAGTATGATCCCATGTTTATAATTCATAAATGCTTCCCACATAGGAGATTCTTCCGCTCTTAGTCGGGCCAAAATATTGATACCGTCCGCATCAATGACTAAGGGCACCTTTCCTTCTGAAAGGATCATCCCCATCATCTTCCCGGCAAGAGCACCTGTTCCCAGTCCAGGGCCAAAGCCTATGACACTGGCCCATGATATGGCTTCCCGCAGAGCAGAAAGGGCATCTTCCTCTCCCATATATGTAGTAAGGATTGCTTCCGGGAGAAGGCTCTGTAAGATAAGCCTGTTTTCCTCACAGCTGAAAAGCCGGATCAGCCCACTTCCGGACCGGTATGCCGCCTCACCGGCGAGACATGCAGCTCCCGCCATGTTCCTGGCCCCGGCTACCATTAATACTTTACCATAAGTTCCTTTATTCGACCATGGTTTTCTTTCAGCTATCCGGGTCAAATCAGACATATCATAGGTGTATACAGCGGGACTGATTTTCCTCACGGCCATTTCTGGAAAGCCGATATCCTTTACCACAATCTCCCCGCAGCAGGCGGCACCGGGATAGAGCAGAAGACCTACTTTTTCCAAGCCAAAGGTTATAGTCAGATCTGCCATAAAAGCCAGTCCCAGGATCTGTCCGGACCCGGCATCCACACCGGATGGGAGGTCCACGGCAATCCTGTAGGAGTCTCTGCGGTTAAGCTCTTCCAGAACCTCTTTCTGTATTCCGGTGACTTCTCTGGTCAGACCCACTCCAAAGACAGCATCAATAATTACATCGAAATCCTCCTCCGGTAAACGATCCTCCACAGAGATTCCCAGCTGATCAAGGATCATTCTTTGTGCTTTGTAGGATTCACTGGCCCGGGGGACACCGCCAATCTCATATATTCTGACCCGGTAGCCCTTCTCTATAAGCAGACGGCCCAAAGCCAGTCCGTCTCCGCCATTGTTTCCCTTTTCTGTCACGATGAGAAAACTTGTTTTTTTCTCGAAACGGGAAAGGATCTCTTCTTCCATAGACATGGCAGCCTTTTCCATCAGAACCATCCCGGGAATCCCGATTTCCTGAATACTATATGCATCGATTCTCTGCATTTCCTCTCTGGAAGCTATATATCTCATGGTTTTTCCTTTCTCTACCCCTTAAGACCCCTCAAATCTATATAGTAACAAAGGCTGCGAAAACGGAGTCATACTCCATATCCGCAACCTCTTTAAATCACACCATTATTTGGAATGAATCCGGTAAGACAGGGTCATAATGCTTTCTGCCAAATGTACATTTTCTACAATCACATCCTCCGGCAGGTTCAGGTCCACCGGAGCGAAATTCCAAAATGCCTTAATTCCCAGATCTGCCAGATCTCCGGCAACTTTTATGGCTTTGGCAGCCGGCAGTGTCAATGCGGCGATTCTTACGTCATGCTTCTTTAGGAATTCTTCCAGCATGTCGATATCATATACCTCAACACCCCGGACTGTCATGCCGATCAATCGGGGATTCACATCGAATAAGCCGATAATCTTGAAGCCGTTGCTGTCGAACTCCTGATTATTGGCCAAAGCCTGACCCAGATTTCCGGCACCAATGATTACGATATTATTCGTGTGATCCAGCCCAAGGATCTTTCCGATCTCGTTGTATAGATACTCAACATTATATCCGTAACCTTGCTGGCCAAAACCACCGAAATTATTCAGGTCCTGCCGGATCTGAGATGCGGTAACGTTCATCTTCTTACTGAGTTCTTTCGAAGATATACGTATCACATCATTCTTTAGTAATTCTCCGAGATACCTGTAATAACGTGGCAGTCTTTTGATTACCACAGGAGAAATCACTTTATTCTCTTCTGTTCTAATCTCATTATTATCTGTCATGTAAACCCCTCATGTAAGTTAACTTTCCCCCTTCTATAAAGGAGAAATCTTTAATATTCATCTAATTTATCAGCCCTTTAAATCTAGGTATAATTATAC
>JBGVCE010000318.1:0-10049 GCA_045226235.1 Anaerobutyricum sp. | reverse complement strand
AATTACACACCTGGAAGTCAACTATCCGGAACATATCGCAGGATATGATCTGGAGGAATTGAAAGCAGCCATCGCACCTCTTAAGGTGAACGGTTTTGCGGTACGTTGGAGAAAGGATTTCCTGGACGGAAACTTCACCAACCAGAATGAGGAACTGAGACAGAGAGCAATCCAGATGACCAAGGATGCATGTGATATCTGCCGGGATCTCGGCGGCAGCGTTATTACCCTCTGGTTTGAAAACGATGGGTTCGATTATCCCTTCCAGATCGATTATGAACTGGATTGGAGCAAACTGGTGTCAGCAATCCAGGAAGTCTGTGATTACGCACCGGACATGAAAATCAGCATCGAGTACAAGCCTTTCGAGGAACGAAACTTCGCCCTGGTGGACAGCACCGGTATGGTGATGTACCTGATGAGTGAGGTAAACCGGGATAACATCGGATGTACTTTGGATTACTGCCATATGTTGATGAAACATGATAACCCGTCCTTCGGCCTTGCTCTTGCAGCATCCAAAGGAAAGCTCTTCGGGCTTCATATGAATGACGGATACGGATGGCAGGACAGCGGACTGATCTTCGGATCATTAAGTTTTGCCCAGAGCGCAGAGTTTATCTACTATCTGGAAAGATACAACTATGACGGTGTTGTTTTCTTTGACACCTTCCCCATCAGAGAGGATGCAAAGAAAGAATGCCAGGCAAACATTGATGCTTTTGAGCTGGTTAAGAGCAAAGTAGACAGAGAAGGCGTCGCCAAGATTAACGAAATCGTATCAAAGCATGACGGAATCGGAGCACAGGGGCTGATTCTTGACATGTTAAGATAAAGGTTCACCTATATACACTATATTAGGTAAACATCTTATAACTAAGGAACATGGCTAAAAAGAGGAGGATTTAATGATGAAAAAGAGATTTTTAGCAATTCTTATGGCAGCTACTATGGTAGTAGGCCTTGCAGCTTGTGGTTCTTCCAACAGTAACAGCGGCAGCGCAGATGCAACAGATGCAGCAGCTGAGACTGCAGATACAGCTGAATTCAACCCGGATAAGGCTGAGGACGCTATGACAATCGAAGAGCTTCGTGAAGCCAACGGCGCAGAAGTTCCTGTAAAAGCCGGCGTTAAGTTCGGTATGGTTATGAAATCCCTTTCCAACGAGTTCTGGAGAACACTGGAAGAAGGTTACGAAGCAGGCGCTAAGGAAGCCGGAATTGAAATCGACGTTCAGGCTACCACAGATGAAGGTGATGAGACCGGTCAGCAGACCATGACAGAGACACTTACTACTCAGGGTGTTGACGCTCTTTTAATGAGTCCCATCTCTGACTCTAACTTAACATCCGCTGTTGAGAGCGCAAACGATGCAGGCGTTCTTACCGTAAACGTAAACGATGGTCTGATCGCTCAGGCTAACCACTATGTTGGACCGAATGCTTACCAGAACGGACAGCTTGCTGCAGAGTGGATTTCCAATCAGTTAGGTGACAAGGGTGACGTTGCAGTTGTTATCGGTATGGCAAAAGCTTTCGCAGCTCGTGAGCGTACCGCTGGTTTCGAAGATTGGATCAAAGACAATAACTCCGGTTTAAATATCGTTGCAGAGCAGAACGCTGACTGGGATCGTACCAAAGCAAAAGACCTTGCTGCTACATGGTTAACACAGTATCCTGACCTGAAAGCTATCTTCTGTAACAACGATGACATGGCTCTTGGTGTAGTAGAAGCTGTAGAAGAAGCAGGTACAGATACACTGGTTGTTGGTGTTGACGGAATCGGTGAAGCTTATGACTCCATCCGTGCCGGAAAACTTGATGCCACAGTTGATTCCTTCCCATTCTACATGGCTCAGGTTGCCATCGAATGTACACTTCGTTCTCTTGCAGGACAGCAGCTGCCTAGCTGTGTAGCTACACCTCAGGCTCTGATTTCTTCCGAGAACGTAGATAAAGACGCTGCAGAGATCATCGGTTGGACAGCTCCTACCTATGTTGCAGAGTAATAACCTGGATAAGATAGATACAGAATATATTGTTCCAAATGACTAACGCATTTCAGTTTCAGATTATGATATGCTCCCTGTTTTAAGCATAGAATGATCTCTGGTGTAAAGATTCACAGCCATTTGTTCCGATGGCTGTGAATCTACTATAAACAGTTAGTGTATTCACAGGTGAATATCACTTTCACAAGGAGGAGTTTGCAGGATGGGAAAGGCAGTTGAATTTGTTCATATTGATAAAAGCTTTCCGGGAGTACATGTTTTAAAAGACATTTCCTTCTCTGTGGAAGAAGGGGAGGTTCACGCACTGATCGGTGAAAACGGTGCGGGAAAATCCACTTTATTGAACATCCTTCACGGAGTGTACAATGAGTATGAAGGCGATGTTTTACTTCACGGAAAGAAAGTTAACTTTAAAAATGCCAACGATGCAATCAAGAATGGAAACATTTCCAAGGTGCATCAGGAGATCATGGTAGTGGAAGAACTTAGTGTCGGCCAGAATGTTACCATGGGATACGAACCTAAAAAAGGTTTATTCATTGATTTTAATAAAATGCATAAAGATGTCGATGCAATCTTATCAGAATTAAACTGTAATTTTAAATCACGCGACATCGTTAAAACACTTACAGCAGGACAAAAACAGATGATAGCCATCGCCAAGGCAATCTATCATCATTCAGATATTATCTCCTTTGACGAGCCGACGGCTTCCCTGACATCAAAGGAGACGGAAGCATTATTTGCAGTTATCCGTAAATTAAAAGCAGATGGCATTACGATCCTCTTTGTAAGCCATCATCTGGACGAACTCTTCGAGATCTGTGACAGAGCTTCTGTATTCAGAGACGGCGAGTTTGTCACCACCTTGACCATGAAGGATAGCAATGAGGACGAACTGATCCACGCCATGGTTGGACGTAGTGTTTCCTCCGTAGCCTCCAGGCTGCAGCCTAGTCAGGCAAAGCCGGAAGTGGTTTTGAAGGTGGAAGGACTGACAGATACCACACATGGTAAATTTAAAGATGTCAGCTTCGAATTACACAAAGGCGAGATCCTTGGATTCTACGGCCTGGTTGGCGCCGGCAGAACCGAGGTTATGAGAGTAATTGTGGGAGCGGATCAGAAGCTGGAGGGAGATATCTACCTCAAGAATATCAAGATTCCGGCATCATGGAATACCACCAGAGCCCTGGGACGTGGAATCGGAATGCTTTCTGAGGACCGTAAGAATACCGGTTTCAATAAACTGGCCACAAATACCCAGAATATCGCCATCTCCTCTCTTGAGAAATACATGACAGGCGGTTTCTTTACCAATGAGAAGAAGAAAAAAGAGAACGCCGAACGTTTCTTCCAGGAGCTGGATATCAATCCAAAATTACCGGATTATCTCACAGTGAATATGTCCGGTGGTAATCAGCAGAAAGTCATCCTTGCTAAATGGATGTCAACCGATATCGATATCATCATCTTCGATGAGCCGACAAAGGGTGTTGACGTTGCAGCAAAGGCAGAGATCTACCGTCTGATGGAAGAACTCGTCGCCGAAGGCAAGAGTCTGATTGTTGTATCCAGTGAGCTTCCGGAAGCCATGGGACTGTCTGACAGACTGGTAGTCATGAGCGAAGGAAGAATCACAAAGATAATTGATGATGTTGCATCCCATGATTCTGATGCGATCCTGAACTATGCGATTGGAGGAAATGAATAATGAAGACGATCTATGCAAAGTATAAACGAGAAATCCTCGTGTTGGTTGCCACCCTTATATTAGGTGTTATTTTTACAATTCTTAATCCTAACTTTCTTACATGGAGAAATATCCTGACCGTATTCCAGCAGATGGTACTGAACGGATTACTTGCCGTAGGTATCATGTTTGCCATCCTGACAGGCGGTATCGATCTTTCCATAGGTTGTACCTTCGCCATCGTCGGTATCGCAGTAGCCACCTGTACCGTAGGCGGTATGAACCCTGTTATCGCCATCCTTATCGGTCTTGCAGTTGGTGCAGTACTGGGTGTCTTCAACGGCTTCCTGGTAACAAACTTAAAACTTCAGCCCTTTATCGCTACCCTGGGTACCATGAGTTTATATCGAGGTATTGCTTACGTAGTAACAGGCGGACAGCCTGTGACAAATGTACCGGATTCCTTCCGTGGCATCTTTAATGGACAGATCGGTTCCACCGGTATCCGTTACTATGTTATCGTTATGATTATCGTTTTCGTGGCTGCTCACCTAATTCTTTCCAAGACCAGAACCGGTGATTACCTCTATGCAGTCGGCGGAAATGAAGAAGCTGCCAAGCTTTCCGGTGTTAATACAAAGAAAATCAAATATATCGCTTATATCGTATCCGGTGTATGTACCGCAGTTGCAGGTCTTGTAATGCTTGCTTCTCTGGGTTCTGCAGAATCCACTGCAGGTATCGGATATGAGACCAACGCCATCGCAGCAGCAGCCATCGGTGGAACATCCATGGCAGGTGGACGTGGTACTTCTCTGGGAACCTTCTTCGGAGCTCTTATGTTAGCTGTTCTTAAAGTAGGTATGGTTGTTATCAACGTAGACTCCTTCTGGCAGTACGTTGTAACCGGTCTGATCATCATCATCGCTTCTTACTTCGAGTTCGTGAAAGATGATATCGCAGCATTCATGGCAAGACATAAATGATGAAGTTGCTCCTCATGAAATTATAATAGATAGGACAGGCGCAGGAGCTTATATGGTTTCTGTGCCTGTTCCTTATTCAAAAAAAAGACAATAGCTAAAACTTATGAGTGGAAGAGGTAGTAAGAATTATGAGAGATAAAATAGTTGTGATCGGAAGCCTGAATTACGATATTATTCTGAAATTGCCCCATTTTCCGAAAACCGGGGAGAATGTACTGGCTAATGAAGCGGTTTTCAGCGCCGGCGGCAAAGGGGCTAATCAGGCAGTTCAGGCTGCCAAGCTGGGAGTGCCAACCTACATGGTAGGCTGTGTTGGAAAAGACAGCCACGGGGATGAGCTTATCGCCAGTGCGAAAAAATATAATCTGAATGTGGACCACATCCGCCGTGTGGATGAAGTGACAGGTATGGGTGTGGTAAATGCAATTGAAGACGGAAGCGTATTTGCCGGTATCGTTAAAGGGGCAAATTTTGCCATGACAAAGGAAGATGTGGATCATGCAGAAGATCTTCTTCGGACTGCGTCCATCGCCATCTTCCAGATGGAGATTCCCCAGGATGTGAATGAATATGCTATTCATAAGGCCAAAAAATGCGGTGCAAAGGTACTGCTGAATGCCGCTCCCGCCGCCCCTGTCAGCGAGGATACCTTAAGAGAAGTAGATATCCTGGTGGTAAATGAGGTGGAGGCAGGCTTCTATCTGGGTAGAGATATCGTAGGGAATGGCAAGGATGCCAAAGCGGAAGGTTTAGCCGGTGCCAGGGAACTTTACGACAGATATGGCTGTAATGTGATTATTACCTTAGGCAGTCTTGGATCTGTGGTATGTGAAGGCGGAGAAAGTCTCTTCCTGCCGTCCAAGAAGGTAAAAGCCATCGAGACCACAGGAGCCGGAGACAGCTTCATTGGCGGAGTTGCTTATTCCCTCATGCAGGGCATGAGTCTTAATGCCGCCTGTGAATTTGCAACCTGCTGCAGTGCCATCACGGTATGCAGGCTGGGAGCTCAGGATTCCATGGGCACTCTGGAAGAGGTAAAAACATTCATTAATTGTCATTAATATTGCAAATTTATATACACAATTGTCATTAAATGTAGTAAGATAAGAGTTAGGTGGTGAAAGACTAGATCTTGAGTTTATGAAAAAGGTGATGAATATGGTTCCATATCAAAGAAGAAATCAGATTTTGGAATTGCTGGAGCAGGATGAGATCATTAACCTGACCGATATCTGTGCTGCACTTCCGGATGTATCGGAATCCACGATACGCAGAGATTTAAAAAATCTGGAAGCAGAAGGTGAAGTTATCCTCCTAAGGGGGGGCGGAGTTTCCCTAAAACAGGGCTCCTCTGCCGAAGTTCCGGTCATGTCCAAAGCAATTAAAAATGTTAATGAGAAAGAAAAGATCGCAAGATATGCAGCCAGCCTGGTTAAAGACGGAGATTCTGTCTACATTGATTCCGGATCCACCTTACTCCGTATGGCAAGGCATCTCAAGGGAAAGGATATCAGATTGGTAACAACCAACGCGCTTTTCTTTTCGGAAATCCAGAACATGAACCTGAAATGCTTTATCATAGGTGGAGAGATTAATTTTTCTACCGGATCTATTCTGGGGACAAAGACCAACAGTATGCTGTCGGAAATGTACTTTGATAAAGCTTTTCTGGGAGCCAACGGTTTCTCGGATAAAGCCGGAATCAGTACTCCTGATATCAGGGAGGCAGAGAAGAAACAGATCGTGGCGAAACATTCCACTAAGACATATGTTCTTTGCGACAGCAGCAAGAGCGGCAAAAATACCCTCTGTAAGGTATTTGATCTGGGGGAAGTACCCATCATCTGCGACCGGATGACAGATATGCTGGAGCTGTCCGGCAATTATATTATTGCAGAATAAAAGAAAACAGAACAGAATAATAAGAGCCCGCTTAAGCAGTAGAAAACTGCAAATAGCGGGCTCTTAAATATTTTATAACCTAAATCTGTTCCTTCGATTGCTAATAATCAGTAGAATTTCTTTAACTCTTCCTGTAATGCCTGGTCTGCTTTCTGGAAAGCAGGATAGATCTCAGGATTCTTGTACTCGCTCTCCATCTGAAGATGGATAAGATCCGTAAGCTTTACTTCTTCTCCGGAAGGATATGTAGCTTTATGGCCAGCTTCAAGTTTGTCGAAGTGTACCCGGTATTCACCACTGTCAGTCTTCGAATAACTCAGGATTGGACATCCTGCGGACAGATCCTGCCCCATCTTTCCTACATCGTCTGTCGGAATCCATCTTGTTTTCTGCATGCCGGGCTGTACATTCACTGTTTCTATGATTTCATCGCGAAATACTTTTGCTGTAATTTTTGAGAAAGGCGGCATGGCCAGTTGCTTTCTTGGCTTTACAAAGAAGTAATGATTTTCCACAGAGTAGTAATATCCCTTGTAATATATGATATTCCAGGCGTGACCATCATCTTCTATGGACATACAAGGTACCCCGCTCAGATAGCAAAGGTAAGAGAAGAGACTGGAAAAATGTATACATGCCCCCTTGTGATTGTAGAGGAGCACAGACCACAGACTGTTATCCGCGTCGATGGATCCTCCCAGCAAAGGATTAAAGATGTTCTTTTTAGAACAGTAGTCGGCTCCGTAATTAAGGATTGCTGTAAGACCGGCTTCGACGGAATTGGAAATCTGAGTCCGATATCTAGGCAGGTATTCCTCCAGGAATTTTTACAGATGGGGATTGCTTTTACATAGCCTGATCTCTGTTTCCTCCCTTTTTTCTGGCTTTAATAGTAATCTTAGCCTTGCCTACATTGCGCGGATTAAGTACTCCCTTCTTTGAAACTTTCAGAATCGATTTATTGGAGGAGGAGTAGGTTAATTTCGTGTTGGGTTTTGTTTTAGCCTCCAGGTAATATTTCTCACCCATGGGGATTTTCAGGGTTTTTGAAACACCTTTGATGGCCGCTTTCTTTCCTGCAGCCTGGGTATTAAGGCAACAGATGCTTAGTAAGCTGATAACAATGAGACATAGAACGAATAGATGGTTATTTCTTTTATGCATCATTATGACCTCCTTTGTCTATAGTCAGATCTGTTAGTTTTTTTCCGTAGAAGAAATCATGGGTAAGCTTGTCGTACTCTGCCCATAGAGGAAGGGTCTGGCAGGCAGATGATCTGGGGCAGGGTGCAGCATCACTTGCCAGGCAGGCAACTGCAGTCAGGGAAGGCTCCATTTTCTCCAGGATCTCACCTATAGAGAAATCTTCCGGATCCCGGCAGAGCTTGTAGCCGCCACCTTTACCGCTGACCCCGGTCACCAGTTTTCCTGCGACAAGTTCTTTAACGATGATCTCCAGGTATTTTTTGGAGATACCCTGTCTCATGGCCACGTCTTTTAGAGGGATATATCCATCCTGGTTATGTTCTGCCAGATCAATCATTACCCGAAGGGCATATCGTCCTTTTGTAGATATCATCATTTCACCTCCAGTAAAGAATTGCTTCTCCTTCTTTATTTACCCATTATACTGTAGGATAAATAAAAAAACAAGACTTTAGAGAATAAAACCTATTGACATAGTAGGTAATTGGGTATATATTTTCTATAAGTCCACTCAGGAGGGAAATACTGTGAGCGACTTATTATTAATTTATCAGGAGGTGTTCTAATCTATGATGATATACGCAGATAATGCGGCTACTACGAAGATGAGCCGGGCTGCTATAGACGCCATGCTTCCGGTGATGGAAGAGAACTATGGCAATCCGTCTAGTTTATATATGTTTGGACAAAGGGCGAAAGAGATTCTGGAGGATGCCAGAAGCCAGGTGGCTTCTGTGATAAACGCCGAACCCAGAGAGATCATCTTTACCTCAGGGGGAAGTGAAGCAGATAATCAGGCCATCCGGTCTGCTGCTATGATTGGAAAGAAAAAAGGAAAAAATCATATCATTTCCACAGCCTTTGAACATCATGCTGTTCTGCATACCCTGAAAAAACTGGAGCAGGAAGGATTTGAAGTGACCTTGCTGGACGTTCATGAGGATGGTCTGGTAAGGGTAGAGGAACTGGAGGCAGCCATCCGGGAAGATACCTGTCTGGTGACGGTTATGTTCGCCAATAACGAAATTGGTACCATTCAACCCATAGGACAGATTGGTCAGGTCTGTAAAGAGCATGGTGTCATTTTCCATACAGATGCCGTGCAGGCCATGGGGCATCTTCCAATCGATGTGAAGGAGGATAACATAGATCTTCTTTCAGCTTCCGCCCATAAATTCCACGGGCCAAAGGGTATTGGTTTCTTATATGTAAGGAAAGGAATTCGGCTGACCAATCTTATCGAAGGAGGCGCCCAGGAGAGAGGTCTGAGGGCAGGCACAGAAAATGTGGCTTCCATCGTCGGGATGGCAGCGGCTCTGAAGGAGTCGGTAGCCCATATGAAGGAAGAAACAGATCATATGAGGAAGATGAGGGATCTGTTGATGGCCGGGCTTGCCAGAATCCCGCACTCTGCATTAAACGGAGATCCTGTAAAGAGGCTCCCCGGAAATGTGAATTTCTGTTTTGAGGGGATTGAAGGGGAATCTTTATTACTCCTGCTGGATGACCGTGGCATCTGTGCTTCCTCCGGAAGTGCCTGTACATCAGGATCCCTGGATCCAAGTCATGTACTGCTGGCCATCGGTCGTGTCCACGATGTGGCCCACGGTTCTCTAAGACTGAGCCTGGGGGAGGACATTACGGAGGAGCAGGTGAAGTATCTCATAAAGAATGTTGAAGAAGTAGTGGAATATCTGAGAAGCTTCTCGCCAATCTGGAGAAGACTGGTGAAGGGAGAAGCTGAATTCATATTATAAATCAGTAATAAAGGCTGTTGATAGAATAAGCAGGAGGATATGAAATGGCACTATACAGTGAAAAAGTGATGGATCACTTCCGAAATCCCCGGAACGTGGGTGTGATCGAGGATGCGGATGGGATCGGAGAAGTAGGGAATGCCAAGTGTGGCGATATCATGACCATGTATCTGAAGATTGAAGATGATGTGATTCGTGATGTGAAGTTCGAGACCTTCGGCTGTGGAAGCGCCATCGCTTCCAGCTCCATGGCCACGGAACTCATAAAAGGAAAGCCGGTGGCAGAAGCCATGAAGCTGACAAATAAAGCGGTGGCGGAAGCTTTAGACGGACTGCCTGATTATAAGATGCATTGCAGTGTTTTGGCTGAAGAAGCCATTCAGCTGGCATTAAACGACTATTATTCCAAACACCCGGACAAGAAACCGGAGGATTAGGTAAACGCCCGGAAAACAAGGGAACATTAAGATAAAGTTATGATATGCATAGAAAA
>JBGVCE010000317.1:0-3494 GCA_045226235.1 Anaerobutyricum sp. | reverse complement strand
GCTTGGAACAGCTGATCGAGGAGAAAACAGGGATTACCACCATGACTGCGGACGATCCCATGACAGCTGTGGCTATCGGAACCGGCCAGTTTATTGAATATCTTGGAGCAAGATAGATGGAACAATTAGAAGGATATGTCAGTCATATTCGATATCATAATAAGGAGAACGGTTACACTGTTCTGGAATTAGAAACGACCCACGGGGACGAGATCCTCGTGGGCAATTTTCGTTATATCAACGAAGGGGAATATATTCGTGCTGAATGCACTTTTACTGAGCATCCGGTACATGGACCGCAGTATCAGGTGGTCGATTATTCTGTGGTAGAACCGGAGGACAAGGAAGGGATGGAAAGATACCTTTCTTCCGGTGTGATCAAGGGGTTAGGTCCGGCGCTTGCTTCCAGGATCATCAAAAAGTTTAAGGGAAACACCTTTGAGATTATTGAAAATGAACCGGAACGCCTTGCGGAAGTGAAAGGAATCTCCCTGAAGAAGGCCATGAATATCGCCATTCAGTTCCAGGAGAAGCAGGAGATGAGACATGCTATGATGTTTCTCTCAGAATATGGGGTTACCAACCAGATGGCGGTGAAAATCTATGAAGAATACGGAGACCGGATGTATGAGATCTTAAAGACCAACCCATATCAGCTGGCGGAAGATATCTCCGGTATCGGATTCCGCATCGCAGATCACATCGCCGGTAAGGCGGGGATTGCTCCGGATTCAGAGTTTCGTATCAGGGCGGCCATTCAGTACGTTCTGCAGCAGGGAGTACTGTCAGGTCACATATATCTGCCTAGGCAGATTCTGTGTCAGAATACCGGAATTCTTCTGAACATGCCCCCGGAGTACATTGAAGACCACCTGATGAACCTGATTCTTGACAAGAAGATTATGATCCGTAAGGAGGAGGAAGAGGAGCAGGTTTATCTATCCACCTATTTTTTCATGGAGAAGAATACTGCCAGGATGCTTTTGGATCTTGATGTTAGTTTTCCGGTTTCCGGTGAAGAGCTGGATTTGAAGCTGAAAAAGCTGGAAGAAGAGAATGAACTGGAAATGAATGACCTGCAGAAGCTGGCTGTGGAAAGAGCCATGGCAGAGGGGGTTGTGGTGGTAACCGGCGGCCCCGGCACAGGAAAAACCACCACCATTAATCTCATGATCCGCTGCTTTGAGATGGATGATCTTGATATCGTTCTGGCGGCACCCACAGGCCGGGCGGCAAAACGCATGACGGAAGCTACAGGTTATGAAGCCATGACCATCCACCGGCTTTTAGAATTGAATGGGGGGATCGAGGTCAGAGACCAGTACCGTTTTGAAAAAAATGAGGAGAACCCTATAGAAGCCGATGTAATCATAGTGGATGAGATGTCCATGGTGGACATTCATCTGATGTACGCCCTGCTAAAAGCAGTTATTCCCGGGACAAGACTCATCCTGGTGGGGGACTCCAATCAGCTTCCAAGTGTTGGACCCGGAAATGTGCTGAAGGATATCATTGAATCCGGCATGTTTCCTGTGGTGCGACTCACTAAGATCTACCGGCAGAATGATACCAGTCAGATTGTATCCAACGCTCATAAAATCAATGAAGGGATTCATATATCCCTGGACAACACCAGCGAAGATTTCTTCTTCTTCCCACGCAGGGATGTCCGGTCTGTCATGGGAGCCCTGGTTTATCTGGTGAGGGAAAAAATCCCCCAGTATATTCATGTGGATCCCTTTGATGTTCAGGTGCTGACCCCCATGAGGAAAGGAGAGCTGGGTGTTGCTCACCTTAATGAAGTATTGCAGTATTATCTGAATCCCCACTCCGCGGACAAGGAGGAGAAGGAATTCCACGATGGACTCTTTCGGGAAGGGGATAAAGTCATGCAGATCAAGAACAATTACCAGCTCGAGTGGAAGATCCGTAATCCCAAGGGATTTGTGGTGGAGGAAGGTCTGGGTGTATTCAACGGAGATATGGGGATTATTAAAAGCATCAACACCTTCTCGGAGAGGATGACGGTGGCTTTTGAAGAAAACCGTGAAGTGGAATACTCATTTTCCAATCTGGACGAGCTGGAACTGGCATACGCAGTGACCATCCATAAATCTCAGGGTAGCGAATATCCTGCGGTAGTTCTGCCCATGTTAAGCGGCCCCGGTGTGCTGTGCAACCGCAATCTGCTTTACACTGCAGTGACCAGGGCACAGAGCCTGGTGGCTATCGTGGGAAGGGAATCCATGATCGGACAGATGATTGATAACGAGACAGAACAGAAGAGGTATACCAACCTCAAAAACTGTCTTAAGGAGGGGCTTAGTTAAAGAATCTCATCCCTGGCCACACCGATACAGAGGGAGTAAATGTATACTTTCTCTACACCTGCGGCTTTTAAGAGACGGGTGCAGGATTCCATGGTTGCCCCGGTGGTATAGATATCGTCCACGAGGAGGACTCGTCGTAGCCCTTTCATTTTCAGGAGTCCCTGATTATCCACAAAAGCCGGATTCAGCTGGAAGGCTTTTTTCAGATTGTTAAGGCGGGCCTGGGGACTAAACTGTTTTTGTGGAAGGGTATCCTGTTTTCGCAAAACAAGATTCGTATAACAAGGGAGGTTTAATCGGTGAGCAAGCTGATTTGCAATCAGCTCTGCCTGATTATAACCTCTTTTTTTTCTTTTGTTTTTATGGACGGGAATGGGAATGACCGCCTGGAGATGCCAGGCATTTAACTGTCTGAGATGCATGCGGCAGATACTCTCCACATAGAAATCAGACAGATATCTCTGATTATGGTATTTAAACGCGACGATGGAAGTGCGTGTCATCGAATTGTATAAGAAAAGTGCAAGACCCTGATCGAAGGATTTCGGGAAGATGCGGCAGTCGTAACATAATTCCTGCCTTTCATCCCTCAAGGGTTTTCCGCACCGGAAACAGGTGGGCTGCCCGATGAGAGGAAGCCGGGTCCTGCAGGTTTTACAAAGAGTTTCCGGGTAGGGAAGAAGCTCATCACAGAAAGGACAATGCCTGGGATATAACAGGGGAAGGATATACTGTCTGATTGCTTTGCTGACGCAAGCGCGGATCAGACGTATTCCCGGACCGGGAGGCATGGCTATGCCCTCCCGGTACTGCCATGTCCTCCCCGGTCCGGCTCATGTAATTCTTTTACCTCTGAGAAGGAAATAACCGGCTGATGTTTCATGATCCGAAACTGGCAGATCCGGTCATTGACATGGATTACCGTATCTCTCATGGCAAGAGCAGGCATAAACCACTGATCATTATCGCCACAGTAGGACTCGTCGATCACACCCATGGAATTGGTCTGTATGATACCAAAATTCTTATAGGTGGAGCTTCTGGGGACCACATGGGCCTCATAACCTTGCGGAAGTTTCATAGCTACCCCGAGGGGAATCAGAGCAAACTCCCCCTTTTTTAAGCATACTTCCCGGGCAGCTCTCAGGTCAATCCAGTCAGATA
>JBGVCE010000316.1:0-2070 GCA_045226235.1 Anaerobutyricum sp. | reverse complement strand
TACCTCCTGCATGAAGATGGAGGGCTTTTTTTTATTACTCATCTTTCTTCCCCTCATCATTTGCTTCATCGATCAATTTCTGCACCTCCTCGGGATCATAACCGTAAAAGGAAGCTTCATCAAAATCCGCGTAAGGGTCAGGATGGGAGGGGGCAGAGGAGTCCTCATCCTCATCGCCGGTCCAGATCTTTGGCAGGTAAGGTTTAAAAATACCTGCAAATATCATGGCGCAGTACTGGCCGATAAGACCGAACATAATAAAGATCAATCCGGGAAGGATGTGGCACAGCCAGAGACCCGCTGCGATGACAAAAAGCATGATCAGAGTGGAGCCGATATTTTTAAAAGCAAGGGTAAATGCCCAGATAAAGATTTCCTTGGTTTTTCTTTCGAATTTGGCAAGCAAAGGGAAGGAATACAGGGCAGTCATGGCCCAGACAACAAAGATGACGCCGAAAAAGAAAAGGAAGAAGGTAAAGATTCCTTTTCCGGAAGCCCTGCAAAGCCACATATCCGTCAGGAGAAAACCCCCGGTAAGAGTAAGAATAAGGCCAATCACGATTCCCTGTTTCAGATTCTGCTTAAAAGACTGAAAGAAATCTTTGTGAATCTCTCCGCCTTCCCCTCTTGCCCTCTGAATCAGAGCATAGAAAGCAGCAGTAGTGGAAGGACCGATAGTTATCACAGGGATGCAGAAGACCAGCCATAATGTATTAAGAACAAACAGATCAAAGACGGTATCCATGATCTGCCAGAATGGGTTGTCCGCATTAAATACTTTTTTAAACATAGAGTAGACCTCTTTTCTAACAACTTTGCTGATATACTATCAGAATTCATTCCTTACTTCAAGTGAAATGTCAGCCACATGGGGATGAGACCAGTTTTGAAGCTTTTGTCAATCTTTTTTTTGTGGCAATATATACAAAAATTCTTGACTTTTATTGTATATGTAACCAAAAAGAATAAAGTATATGTCATTCGATTGACTCATCATTTCAGTTTTGTTAAAATTATAATGTCAAATTACTTTCGGGTATTCTGTTTTAAACGCTTTTTTCGCATAATTATACAGGATAGTTCCGAAAGCCTATGTGGTTGATGACAGCCTGATCACCTGATCGTCAATCGTTTATTTTATGAGGAGGACTTAATGATGAAAAAGAAACTTTTGGCAATTACCCTTGCTGCTACGATGATCTTTTCACTGGTAGCTTGCGGTGGCAGCGGCGGTTCCGGTGACTCCACCGGCAGCGGCGAAGACGTAACTATTACAATCTTCAACTCAAAGAGTGAGATTCAGGATCAGTTTGAAGAATTAGCAAACACTTATTCCGATACTCATCCGGGAGTAACCATTGAAGTTTATTACTCCAGCGATACAGTATCCGCACATCTTGCTACAAAATATGCTTCCAATGATCCTTATACGATCTCCATGGTTGACGCAAAAGACGTTTATTCTCTTGGCGCAGAGCATGCTCTTGATCTCAGCGATCAGGATTGGGTAAAAGACACCAATTATGCCATCAAGATCGGCGATGCTGTATGCGGCTTCCCGGTATGTATCGAGGCTCGTGGTGTTATGTACAATGCAGACGCAATCAAGAACATCACAGGTGAAGACTTTGATCCTGCAACAGTTAAGACAACAGAAGACTTCACAGCTCTTCTTGACAAGCTGGTAGCAGGCGGCATGGCAGCTCCTGTTGGTATCATGAAGGAAGACTGGTCTCTGGCAGCTCATTATTTCCAGGAAATCTACGAAGAGCAGCCGGATCCTGAAGCTTTTGTTCAGTCCTTATATGCAGGCACTGCAGACCTTGCCAACAATGAGAGATACAATTCCATGATGGATACTTTCGATGTATTGATGAAATACAACTATGCAGCAGCTTCACCGGTTGCAGCAGAGCGTGAAGTTTCCGAGCAGAAACTGGCTGAAGGCGAGATCGCTTTCATGTTCGGCGGAAACTGGGATTGGTCCCTGATCAAAGACTTTAACGAGGAAGCAAACCTTGGTATGATGCCTGTTCCTCAGAGCACAAATGACGACTACAACACCAAGTT
>JBGVCE010000315.1:0-4460 GCA_045226235.1 Anaerobutyricum sp. | reverse complement strand
CCAAGAGCCCGGAAAAGCCGAATAATGGGCATTTCTTATTAAGAAATATCTTAGCATTGGCATGACTAAAACTGTCTGATTTAAAGCAAATGGTATCTCTGATAAGCAATCATTCTACTGGCAGAGGATGATCCTTCGAAAAGAAACCTATACTGAGATGGAGTCTTCTTCAAAGAAACTCCCCAAACTCTCTGTTTTGTAATCAGATACGGTTTTGGATTCTGCTAATAATACTTCTTTTGTAGAAGTTACTGCTCCGATAGGAGGGATACTCCCGCATTTCGCTCCGACCTTGTAGTCTGCTCCAGCAAAATGATTTTTATGTAGGCCGCATTAGTGGCTTCTAGTGTATAGGGGTGTACTATAAGCCATGCACTCCTTATCGCATTGTCTATAGCTTGGTGTTTAGCGAAAGTAGTATGAATAATATCCAAAGTGTAAGCATTATCAGCGCCTTTCCGATTGGGATTATTATGATGATTATATGATTATAATGATATGGAGCTTTGTTAAGGATGCGAGGGAGTATTTTGGGAAAAAGGGTAGTTGAAAGTAGGTGAAATAAGAGAGAGGGGATGTGGTACCAGTGAAGAAAATGACAAAAATATTTATCACACTATGTCTAACTGTGAAAATCATACAATCCATATTGACTATAATCATACATCTATATATAATCATCCCAAGACATGTCTAATTGTGAAACGAAAGGAAATATTATATGCCTATTTCAGAAAAAGATAAGGAATTAATGGAGCAGGTTGCAGCTTATTTTCATGCTACGAAGACTCCGCTGGAGCCAGGCGGATCTATCCGTGATACAGCGATGAAATATAATATTAGCCGAAACAAGGTCAGGAAGATTCTAATCACAATGGGCGAGATTGAATCCCCCATCACAGAGACGGCACTTTTGATGCGACAGCAGGGGATGAGCATAAAGGAGATAGCCAAGAACCTCGGAGTATCTGTAGCAACTGTATCTACGTCGCTGCCTTATGAAGATAAGATTGACAATACCTTAGATCCAACGAAACACGCTTCTGATGTTAGGGAATACCGGGCATATGAGAGAAAGCAATTAAAACGGCAGGCAGGACGAGCATCTAAGATGAAGACTGTACCTTCAGCCTGGAAGGGAGGTAGTATGGCAGAGAAGGAGACAAATGAGAAGGAATGGCAGAAGGATATCAAGATGTCGTATACAGAAGCATATCATAGACCACACAGGTACACCTGGGAAGATATGAACCAGATCCGGGAATTACTAACGCAAGAACTGGATGAAGACGGCCCGGATGAATTAAAAGATCTTCTTACAACTATGGAATTAATGAATGAGAAGAACGATAAGGAGGAGCAGGAATTAAAGGAACTCCTATCCAGGAAGAAATTGTCCGAAGATGAGAAAGAAAGAGTAAATTATCTTAGATTCATGACCGGGCAGTTCACCGGTGCTCTAAACGACAGGAATAGAGCTGCACTTGAACAGATTGGCGGCAATCGCCTTCCACCGGAACCTGCAGATGTAATTCGTCTTCATATGGAGTTATACGATGAGTATGCAGAAGAAAGAATTGATGAGGAAGATGCAGAGGTACTTAGAACATATGGAAAGCTGGAGCATGGAAAAAGCATCAGCAGAGATCTTATCGTACCGGCTGACATTCCTCTGTATGCTCTTCATTTTGTGATCCAGAGGGCATTTGGTTGGCAGAATTCCCACTTGCACCAGTTCGAGCTGCCGGAAGATAGATATAAAGCATTGACAAACCATAATGCTTCTATGTGGAGCTGTATGGTAGGCATTTTATTCCGTTCACCATTTATGGATGAAGGGGATGAATTCTGGGCGGATGATTATTATGGCGGAAGCTTTAAAAACTGGCTTCGGAAGAAATATACGGGACCCTACCTGTCCCAATGCCATGGGGAAGGCATACTGTCCTGTCAGGAAGATATGGCGAGGCTGGACATGAACGCGGATTATTATGTCATGTATTCCAGATCATATAACCGGGATACGCAGAAATATGATGGGGAGGAGTATGTCTCAGCGGTCACACCAGTCTATGATTACGATGGTCTCAAACGACCGGAACCGAAATCCTGGCATGGTGCTGAGATTCCATACAGGGTAGAGGTTGTAAAGTTCGAAAAAGTCCCATCAGAAGGCTTGAGGTTTGTCTTCGAACGCAATCCTATGGCACTTCTGGAAAGACTCCCGATTAACAGTGTTCTGGCAGCAGGTAAGTTCAATCTTCCGGAGGGTTGTTCAGAAGAAGAACAAAAGTATGTAGATAAGCAGATAGCAAGATCCGGAGATGAAGTTTATCTGCAACTGGAGAAGTATATAAAGAACATCATAAATGAGCAGATTGACTCGCCGGATATGCAGGTGCAGCCTATGCCTGTTACGGATGTACTCCTGTATAGCTATGACTTCGGGGATAATTGGAAGATCAGGATTACTGCCAGCGAGAACTGTATAGACCTGGTGGAGTCCGGGAGAATTACTCAGGGAGAACTTGACCGTGCAAATGTAAAATGTAGGGAAGTATACCGCCCGGTGCTGATTGCAAGGGATGGAGAAATGCTGCTGGATGATGTCGGCGGGACACATGGCTTTGCAGATTTTTTACAGAAGGTCAACCCGGATCTGAAAGGTATGAGACCAGAGGAAAAAGAAGAGGCAAGACTAGAGAAGAAAGAGTATCTGGAATGGGCCAGGAACCTGGGCTGGCACCGGGAGAAAGTGTCGGATTTTAGTCTGCTCTAATGAATTAAAGAGGCAACTATAATAAGAGCCAATCGGAATCTGTACTTCCAATTGGCTCTCATAACATCTATTTCGCTCTCTGCACTCTGTGCCAGGTGCTCCATTCCCATCTGCCGTAGGTACGGTTCCAGAGTCTGCGTTCAAGCCAGCCGTTGAACACACGGTAGTAGTATACCTTGATGGCTGTGGTCCGGATGGCTGTTTTTGGTTTGCTCAGATCAACTTCCAGATCCTCGCTGCTGATGGCCTGTGTATACTGCTTTTGAGTGGCAGCAGCATTTTCTTTTCTGTTTGTGAAGAAGCTGCCGGCTGTCAGAGTGGCGGCCAGGGTGATAACCATGATCAGCCCCCATATTGTTTTTTCAAGATGCTTTTTCATTGTGTACTTTCCTCCTTCTTTTCTGAGAGCAATTGTTTTTTCTTTTTTTCACATAGTTCCTGCATGGATGTAATGGTATCAAGATCAGAAGCAGAATCGATCAGGTATACCAGCAGTTTATGTACGTGTTCCTTCTTAAGCTGAAGATCTCGGATCATTTCCTGAACCAGATAAGCTTCTTTGGTAACGGCAGGTGCAAAAGTCCTTGCATAGTTTTTGCATGTGGGTTTGAAGCCTTCGATTTGTAAAACTCCCTTTTTCAGCATAGATTGTAAGGCCAGATGGATGTAACTGGCTTTCCAGGCGCGGTTTGGATATAGGCTTACGATTTCTGTGGCGGTTAATGGACTTCCGTAGTTCCATAGGAATTCAAGGATATCTTTTTCGGTCCTGGTTAATTGAGATGTGTTATGGGTCATGTTTCTCTTCCTCTTGCACAGAGCAAATCATTTTTTCGAGAAAGTCAACGATGTACTCTGCTTTTTCCTGAGGAAGTCGGAAAAACAGCTCACAGTATCGCCGATACAATTCCGATTTCTCATCTGGAACTCTACTGTCTGGAACGGAAGCCCCCTCTTTGGGAATCATCATCATATTATCTTCCATGAAGAGCCGGGCGATGGGCCAGCCTAGCGTGTCAGAGATCTGCGTAATCGTTGAGAAAGACAGAGTCTGCCTTCTTCCACACATGAATTCACTAATCGTGGATTTTCCTATACCACACTCCTGGCATAAAGCACTCTGAGTCCATTTACGGGTTTTCATTATCTGATTCAATTGATATATGAGTATGCTTTTTAAACGATCTGGGTTATGCATCTGTTGAACTCCCCCTATGTCTTTATTTTACTATCTCGTGGGCGATACATATATAACGGCATTGCGAACGAAATCGTTCGACAAATGGAACACAGGGAGATCTAATTCTAACTTGACGATGTCGGGTGAAAAAAAGTATCATTAATATATATTTATAAAGATGGAGGAGAATCATTATGTTATTCAAGAACAAAAGAAATAGTAAGAAAGCAAATGACAAGAGGCCAAATAAAGCAACGGCGGAAGTGAAGACAGAAGCCCCTAAAGAAAAACCGACACCCTCATTTCTATGTGAGGATTATCCTTACAAGGCAGTGGGAGAACCCATCACAGACCTGGATTCTTTAGATCCGGCTACCGTCTATGAGATTAAATGTAACCAGTGTGAGATGAGTATCCGCAGCCAGGGAGTCAATATTAAGTCAACTTACCAGCGGTTGGCTGAATCAGGTTGTATCGGATGTGGGAATAAGGAGCTGATTG
>JBGVCE010000314.1:0-2813 GCA_045226235.1 Anaerobutyricum sp. | reverse complement strand
TACATATCACGACGTTCCTGGCAGCTCATGTGTTCATAAAGCTTTGTGAAATGCTTCAGCATCTTCTCTATATTCTCTGATGCCTTAAACCCCTGCCTCAGAGACTCCAGTTTTCGCATGATGGAACGAATCTTTCTTTCTATCTCTTCAATCCTATCATATCCTACATCTATATCGAGGAGGATCTGATTATACTTTTTTTCATAGTCATCCGCCAGAATATCCAGACTGTCCAGTTCCTCTCCAAGTTTACGATTCTGCAGTTCCTCTTTTCTCAGTTCTTTCCGCTTTTGCTTAAGATTCTCTTCCAACTGCTCTACAGTGGCCTGATTCTGCAGATTGGATGTAACCGCCGCTTTATATTCAGGTGTACTGGCAAGTCGTCCTATTGTTTCAAAAACTGAGCTATCAATCTTCTCCTGATTATACGTATGCCTGAAAGTACAAGTCATGCCATTGGATTTCCTGCTGTTATTACAGGCATAATAGTGTATAGTCTTGTAATTGCCGCCGTGGTTCTTGTTAATCTTTTTATTCTTGATATGGATCATTCCAGAACCACACATCGGGCATTTCACCAATCCTGACAGAAGACTGATGCGTTCCGGATCATCCAACTCATAATCTCTCTTTGACAGAAGCTTTCTTTTCTCCTGAACTTCATTCCATTCCTCTTCAGTCAATATGGTCTTGTGTACGCCCCTGGCAGTTACGGCATTCTTCGGATCCAGTTTTAGGATCTTGCCGTCGGGACCTTTCTTATTTGTCCTTCTTCCAAATATCAGCTTGCCGCAGTAGATGGGATTGTCCAGTACACTGACAATAAAGTCATATGTGAATGGTCTCTGGTCATCTCCACCGTCTTCCTTTTTCAAATAACCCTCATCATTCAGATACACCGCTACCGACGTAGCGCCCATATCTTCCTGCATATAGAGATCAAAGATCTTCCTAACGATCTTTGCTTCATATGGTTCTATTGTAAGCTCTCTATCTACGCTTCTGTACCCATAAGGCACTGCTCCACCAGACCATTTGCCGTCCCTGATCTTCTGTAATCTGCCGGCCATAAATTGATCTGTGATATTCTCACGTTCTATTTCAGCCACAGCCGATAGAATCGTTAGAGTGAGCCTGCCTCCCTGTGTAGAACTGTCAATGGCATCATCCACGCTTACAAGATCCACGCCATAATCCGTCAGTAGCTGCATCGATTTCAGCACATCCGCAGCGTTACGTCCAAATCTCGAAAGTTTGAACACAAGAACATAAGAGATGCTATCCTTCTGGCTGATGATATCGTCCATCATCCTCTGGAACTCTGGTCTGCCCTTAATACTCTTACCAGATCTACCTGCATCACAGTAATCACCAACAATCTCTAATTCTCTATACTCGGCATATTCATAAAGCCGCTCCTGTTGAGCCTCCAGGCTGAAACCTTCGGTCTGAGCAGCCGTGGATACTCGTGTGTAAATGTAACACTTTTTCCGATTTCTATTCTTTTTCATTTTCGGTTGCTCACCTCACAACAGTATATCTGTCTTGAATTACAATATAGCACGAATCTTGAAAAACTTCAATAAAAAAATCGCCGGTACACTCAATTTGTGACCGGCGATTCTGAATTCTGTTTGGCGGCTGCCTGCCGTTCTTCCTCTTCAATCTCGGCCAGCACCTCTCTACCATATTTTTCTATCATCCGTGCAATGAAAGCAGCACACTTCTCCATATTCCGGCGGCTTACATCATCCAACTTAGCACGCCGCTCTTCATTTCTCTTTCTGATCTCTTCTTCTGTCATAGCCCGTGACACCTCCTGTATTTCGTAGAAGGTCTCCCTTCCCAGCTATGTAAGGACAATTATGATGAATTTGACCGGAGACAGAACAAAAAAATAACGGCCGGCAGAGAAATCAATCTCCACCGACCGTCATTCTTAAACTCTCTTCACAAAATCCAGACTTATCCATCCGATTCCACTCTTCAGCCTTCCCCAAGCGGAAGCGCCCTTCCCGGACTTTACTTCCACAATGGTATAAACTCCGACCGGACAGAACTTCACCCTTGCGTAATCCGTCCCCGGGCCCTTCCTGATATTCAGATCGGAGATACTGACCTTCACCAGAAACGATACCTTCTCAGCAGGTTCCGCCTCCTTCGGCTCATACACAACCTTACCGTCTGAATCAAACACTTTGTATCCCGGATTCTGATCCGCGCACTTCTTTGCATTATCCAGAATCTTATAAGCACCCTTCTGGCTCTTGCTGTCAGCCCAGTTCTTGCGGACGCGATACCACTTTATGGTTTCCTTGCCTCCGGAACCGGAACCGCTGCCGGAACCTGAATCCGATCCATGCAGAGCCTTCGTCACATTCTCAGCTAGATCACCCATCCTGGCATACATCCAGTTTCCCGGACAGCTTTTATTCGCAAACCACCTGTGAACAGTCAGGATCATCTCACCGCTCTTTGGAGAATAATTCAACGTCTTATTCTTATCTCCGAACCAGATCAGCTTGTTCTTGCCATTTCTCTTACAGATATCAATGCAAAGCTCGATCAGTCTCTGATAAACGATATCCCTGAAAGCATAAGGCTCCGTAGTATCGGATGCGCACTCGATCGTGATCGCCCTCTGGTCATTCGCCCCGGAAGAAGAACACCATGAACGGTTTTTCTCTTCCACATACATCCCGACACGTCCGTCCTTGTCGATGCCATAATTGCTGGATGCCTGTGTGCTGCTCTTATAAAACCAGTCGCCCAGACCTTCCGCCGTACACTGGCCGACCACACAATGAGGCGTG
>JBGVCE010000313.1:0-2295 GCA_045226235.1 Anaerobutyricum sp. | reverse complement strand
CTCAATTTAACATCACCTTTCTTTCTGGGGTTTCAGGGGCATTGCCCCAGACAAGCTGAATCTGTACGGACAGATTCGTTGCTTGTTGGTACAATACCACTACAGGTAATTGCCGTAGTGTGTCTATTCCAATTCTGATATAATTGTCATTATCTTGGGTGATGCATATACAAGTTGCTTGGTGGGTATTCGAAAGAATTTACCTGTGTCTTAGACTGTATTGCCATCCGCCAAATAATTCGATGAGTCAGTTGGTTAGGTCTGCCATCGGCAATTACCTGTTTCACATGCCAGCATTTTGATATTTGGCAATCGGATGGTCATCACCAAATGGAGGAATGCAAATGACAAACAGTATTATTCTTGGGATTGATATCAGCAAACACTTTGCTGACATGTGCGCTATTTCTGCAACTGGTGAGGTATTATTGGAGTCAAAGATCTATTTTGATCTAGCTGGCTTACAGCATCTCACAGAGCAGCTCAGGGTTCTATCCAAAAGTAGGATCACCACCGTTTCTGCCGTCATGGAATCTACAGCTCACTATCACAGAATTCTGGAGCAGCATCTTCGCCGCATCGGTGTTAATGTTACTGTCATCAATCCCATCCAATCAGGCAGCCTGAAGAATCTCGAAATCAGGAAGATCAAAAGCGATCGTACTGATGCAAAGAGACTTGCCCAGATGTACCTCTTCAAGATGTTTCGGCAGAATTATTCCGACTCTGGCGTTATAGCTGCTCTAAAAGATTTGACACGGCAAAGAAACGATATTATTTCTGAAAGAGTCAGATTCTCTAACAAATTAACATCGCTGCTTGATCAGGTTTTTCCCGGCTTTAGGAAAGTCTTTTGCAGCATTCAAACGCATTCCGCAACAGCAGTTTTAGCAAAATATCCGACTCCTGAGTCTGTGTTGAATGCCAAAAAAAGCGCTATTCGCAAAGTGATAGCTGACGCATCTGGGAAAACACCCTCATCAAAATATGCTTTACAGAAGACGGAGCTACTTCTCTCTGTGGCGAAAGAGGCCCAGGCAATTCGTGTGGAGCGCGGTTCCTTTTCGACACTTGTATCCCTGTATGCCGGTATGCTGATTAATATCCGGGATATAACAGATACCCTTGAAAAACAGATCTTCAATATAGCCCAATCTGATAATCGTTTTTGGGAATCCGTGGAGTTATTAACAACAATCCCTGGCGTTGGCCAATACGCAGCTATCGTGATTCTATCTGAAATCGGGGACTTCACACGTTTTCAAAAGGCAAAGCAGCTTGTTGCATATGCCGGCTTGGATCCTGCTGTGAAGCAATCTGGAACGATGGCTGTAACTCACAACAAAATAAGCAAACGGGGTTCTGCAAACCTTCGGAGGATTCTTGACATGTGTACCCATGTCGCTGTCCATCCAGGCAGTAATCACCAGCCGGCCAATGCTATCCTTGCAGAGTTTTACGAAAAGAAGCGACTTGGAAAGCCTGCCAATGTCGCACTCTGTGCCTGTATGCATAAGATGATAGTCTATATTTTCGCTGTTTTAAGGTCGAGGAAGCCGTTTGAACTGCGCTCTCCGGAAGATCATCTTGAATTCATGCGAAATAACACCCTCAAAATGACCGCATAAGCAAAAATAGCATGTCAAAATACAGGATTAAGAAGGTCCACAACCGTGGGGCTTGGTTTCTATACCCATTTTTAGATTTTTCTTGTGTATTTATCGATTCTTTTTAGTTGACAATTCGTAGTTGGTCTAAGACAATGCCACTGATCCCATGGTTTAGATTACTTCGGCACTTCTAAGATAAGAAATGCCCTTCTTGGAATACTGGAAAGTAACTCTGACGCGGGTATTAAAAGGAATATCCGCAAGCCCCTTATAGTTGGAGTCCTGCCACGCGGAAGTGATGATCTTTCTCCCATCATCAAAGTCCAGATAAACCAAGAGCTTACTGTTTTTGTCCCAGCGTTTGCAGACCATCTCGGCCTCAAAGGTCCCTTCAAAATCAGGGAAATTGTAGTCTCGACCGTCAAAACCGGAGTCCAAAAACTCCTGCCTGGACAACGCTCTCTTTTCCTTCGCCATTTCTTTTCACCTCTTCTCGTGTTGGCTCCGATTCGGAGCCTTGCTTTGTTTTTGATAGCAGAAAGTGGCTCCGATTCGGAGCCACTAAAAGCTTTCAAGGAAATCCATTATGCTGTTTTCCGTTTCGATTGTCTCTGGATCAGTTTTTACTGGCTCAAAGGAGAATGCTTTCAAAGATTTCTCCATCTCTTCAGAAACCACTTTCCGG
>JBGVCE010000312.1:0-3393 GCA_045226235.1 Anaerobutyricum sp. | reverse complement strand
CATAGAGGAGACTTCCTAATCCCATCTCTTCATAATGATATACTGTACGGTCCGGATAAAATACACTGCCCACCTTCATGGCAAACTCTGCCTTCTGATAAGAAGCCGGCAATTGATCCAGATGTTCTGCCAACCCGTCGTAAGAGATAACAGCCTGTTCCAGTAATTCTGTGTTTAGTGTATCCAGAATCTCATAGGCCACCTTACTCATATCCATGGGTTTTCTGCTTGAGAAATGGTAGAAGATGATCAGCTGATTTTTGCCCTGGGTCAGAACCCGGGATTTGTTGTCAGGAAAGATCTGTTTCAACAGAGTGATAATCTCAGGATAGATTTCATTTTTAAAAGAAATAAGATAGATCCCCCTGCTGGCTTCTCTTGGTATATGCATCCTGTCAGCAAAAGGAAAGAAGTCGTCATCGGACATCTCACCGGTGAGCCATCTGCGCAGGACCAAATCTTTATCATGGGCATCCCGATAAGCCAGGCAGAGAGACTGAACCCCCTGAATCAGCTCATCCATATTACCATCATCCTCCAGATCCACCCTGAGAGGAAGTCCGGTCATCTTTTTTAAATCTTTTAAACTTTGCTCTAGTTTCTGCTTTTTATCCATAACTGGTCTCCTGAAAAAGAAAAGCTCCTGAGATCTTCCAGATGATCTCAAGAGCTTTGTTATATCCATGATCACATGGTATCGTAACTATAATACCACGAAAAACCATATCCGTGTAGCTTAGTTTGTGATTGTGATTTCTGTCTCTTTGTCAAAGACATGAATCTTGTTCATGTCAAGAGCAAACTGAGCCTTGGAACCCTGACGTAAAGAAGTACTGGAAGGTGTACGTGCAGTCATCTGCATACCTTCAAGATCGAAATACAGGTAAACTTCAGCACCCAGTAACTCATAGAACTTAATCTCTGCTTCGATTGTGCTTCCGGCGTCTGCTGCAGTAGCTTCACGAACATCCTCAGGACGGATACCCAGAACTACAGTCTTTCCGTTGTATCCGCCATCGATAAGAGCTTTAGCCTTGTCTGCAGGTACCGGGAATGTGCTGTTTCCGATCTGAAGAATTACATTATTGCCATTTACTTTACAGATAGCATCGAAGAAGTTCATCTGAGGAGATCCGATGAATCCTGCAACGAAGAGGTTGCATGGCTTATTGTAAAGATTCTTCGGGCTGTCTACCTGCTGGATGTAACCGTCTTTCATAACAACGATTCTGGTACCAAGAGTCATAGCCTCAACCTGGTCATGAGTAACGTAGATGATGGTAGCGCCTAATCTCTGATGGATCTTGGAGATCTCAATACGCATCTGAACTCTCAGTTTAGCATCCAGGTTGGAAAGAGGCTCGTCCATAAGGAATACCTTTGGATGACGTACGATAGCACGACCCATGGCAACACGCTGTCTCTGACCACCGGATAACTGGCTTGGTTTTCTGTCTAATAACTTATCAAGGTCGAGGATCTTAGCTGCTTCACGAACCTTCTCATCGATCTCTTCCTTTGGTACTTTACGTAATTTCAGTGAGAATGCCATGTTATCATATACTGTCATATGTGGATAAAGGGCATAGTTCTGGAATACCATGGCGATATCACGATCTTTTGGCTCGATATTATTCATCAGCTCGCCATCAATATAAAATTCACCGCCGGAGATGGACTCAAGACCTGCAATCATACGTAATGTAGTGGATTTTGCACAACCTGAAGGACCTACGAAGATAATGAATTCTTTATCTTTGATCTCAAGGTTGAAATCGTGTACTGCATGGAATCCATTAGGGTAAATCTTCTGAACATCAACTAATTTTAAATCTGCCATATATACTTCCTCCTAAAACATAGCATGTATTATACCTGTGAGCAGAGCTATTCTCTTCTCTGTTCAAAATATATGTATATTTTACAATCAAAGCCACTTTACCTCAATAGTAAGAATATATGAAAAATGGATAGAATCTCTGTTTATTGATGATAAATGAACTTTGTTTTTTGTTACCGGGCAAGTCTTTGGGAATTCCTCAATATTCAAAGGTATATCTCTCACAGGCGTTGATGACTGTGACCCCCTGATACTGATCCACCCTGCTGAAATCTCTCCCGTAATTACTATGGACATGACCGTGAATCATATAACGTGGCTGATATTTTCTCAGAAGAGTATCAAATACCTGGAACCCTCTGTGGGCAGGATCTTCCTTGTCATGAAATCCACGGATGGGGGAGTGGGTTAGCAGGATATCAAAACTCTTGTGGTACAAGAGCGGAAAAGTCAGCCGGAAAAGGCGACGGGACATTTCTTTTTCAGTGTACTGATACAATCCCTGATTGTATTTCATACTTCCGCCAAGTCCTAAGATCCGGATACCCTCATGCACATAGATCTTGTCTTCGATACAGATACATCCTTCCGGAGGGCGTTTTGGATAGTTGGTGTCATGATTTCCATGTACATACAGAAGGGGACAATGTGCCATGGTAACCAGAAAGGACAGATAGGCACTGTCGAGATCACCTGCGGATAAAATGAGTCCGATATCATCCAGCATGCCTGGTTGATAATAGTCCCATAAGAACTTGGACTCCATGTCTGATACCACTAATATCTTCATAGCACATGTTCTCCTTTGTCCGTACCTACAAAACTTGTCAGAGTTCTGGCTGTTTCATTAAGGTCTTCCACCTTGGGAATACTTCCGATAACATTCTCTGCCAGCCAATCCATGGTCAGGATCTGCTCCGGAGACAGAACAGCCTTCTTATCTGACTGGATCAGTCCATCCTGGGAATAAAGAGTGCCGGAGAAGGGATTGAAATTACCCCGGACCACAGCATCCTTTATAAGATCTGCCAGGCGTTTGGTCCCGACGGGAAGCCGGCTGGACCTTACGATATCAACGATACCGGAGGAGATACCCCACCAATAGCTGATGCCCTGCCCTTTCTCTTTGCTTTCCTCGGTCTTCCAGTTGCCGTTCAGTATATTGGCTATTTCTTTGTCGTAGAAGACACTCCAGTCCCAGATAGGCATGGCGATATTCCAGAAACCTTCTTTCTCCTCTTTATACAGACCGATTCGCTTGGTGTATTCCTCAGCGTTAAAGCTGTCTTTATCACAGATAATAGAGATATCCTGCTGACGGAAATAGTCATAGATCTGCTCCATGTTTTGCTCCTGATCCTGGGCATGATCCCGCAGTCTGGACCATTGAAGGTAAATTCTTGCCCGGGGATTCACCATGATGGCTCCCAACGCAAAACTGTTTATGTTGGAAATGGTTCCATAGATAGGGTAGTCAGCAATATATCCGATCTTATCATTCTCCGTCAGAGAACCGGCGATGGCTCCCATCAGGAATTTTACTTCATACATCC
>JBGVCE010000311.1:0-2572 GCA_045226235.1 Anaerobutyricum sp. | reverse complement strand
AGAAGGGCCGGGAAGGCGCCAGGATTCTGAGAGTCTATGGTAATGAACTTGCCCTCCGGCTGCCGGACCGGCTGGCCGGGATTCCGGTGACAGAGATCGGAGCATATTGTTTCTCCGCCTCAGAGCATCTTCCCGAGGAAGGCTGCCGGCTTACCCATCTGACAGAAAGCGGGGTAGAAGAAGCTATAGAAAGCCCTTCCTTTCCTTCCGTCAGCGGTAACTATGTGGAGAGCGTCCATCTGCCGGATGGAGTCACCATCCTACATAATGCAGCCTTTTATAACTGCAGGAAAATGAGTCAGCTATCCCTGGGAGAAGAAATCAATGCCATCGGCAGCGACGAATTTTTAAATTGTGTCAACCTGAATACCATTATCCTTCGGGGAAGTCCTAGGGGGGAAAACGGTCTGTCTCTTCTTCTGGAACGTCTTATCTCCGATGTGGAAGTGCGGTTCTGCCCCGAGGACGGGCCTCCGGAGTGCGTCATTTTCTTCCCGGAATACTACGAATGGCTCAGCGAGATTACCCCTGCCCATGTCTTCAGCCGGAGCATCGAGGGGGAAGGCTTCCGTATGCGCCATACCTTCCAGAACCACATCCTGGATTTCTCCAGGTATGACCAGTGTTTTCCCGATGTCCTGACCGGGGAGTCTGACAAGAATATCTGCAGGATTGCCATGAATCGCCTCCGCTGGCCCATCGGTCTGCAGAATCAGGCACAGACCCTCTATGTGGAGGCTCTATCAGCCCGTTTAGAACATCTGTTAAAAATACTGACAGATACCCGCGACCTTGAGGGATTAGAATTTTTCTGCCGGAGCCTGTCTCTTTCCAAAGGGGATCTCTCTGGCTGGATGGGATCCTGTATCCAAGCCCAATGGGGAGAAGGCGCAGCCTACCTGGCAGATCAGATCCGGGCGACGGGTTCCTTTGCCAGGAAAACTTTCTCTTTTGATGATTTTTAACATAAGAAAAGGGAGGTAAATCCCATGCCCGATAAAAAACAGCATAAGATGAGTCAGACAGAGTGGGAGCAGGGTATGTGTGAAAAGATTCTGGCCCTGATCCGGAGTGAACTGTTTCTGGATCTTCGCTATCTGGATATGGCACTCTCCGCTCTCGTTTTTCAGCCCAGGGATTCCATCCGAACCCTGGCCACCGACGGAACCTTCCTGTATTATTCCAGGGAACAGCTTCTGCGCTTATATCCGAAGAATCCCCTGTTTTTAAACCGGGCCTATCTCCACTCCGTCCTTCACTGCGTATTTCGCCATCTTTGGCTTCGTGGGCAGCGGGAGCCGGTAATCTGGAACCTGGCCTGTGATATCTGTGTAGAGTACACCATCGATTCTCTGGAAAAACCAGGTACCAGACGCATACTTTCCCGCCTGCGGATCGATTATTATGAGCATCTAAAAGGAGCGAAAATCCCAGTCACCGCTGCTACTGTCTATGAAGACCTGCTGACTATCTCCGATATGGAGCGCCAGTTCCTCCTTCAGCAGGAGTTTTACACCGACGACCACCGTTTCTGGCCCAAAGAGGAAAAACCTTCCCGGGGAGCCTCCTCCGCCGGGGAGAAATGGGATAAGATCGGGCGCAGGATCCAGCAGGAGTTAGACCGCAGAGGGGAACAGGAGTCCCAGGAATTGTCTTCCCTCAAAACCCAGATACAGCGGGGGAAGAGCCGCAGGTCTTACCAGGATTTCTTAAGGAAATTTACCGTCCTCAGAGAAGAGATGCACATCGATCCCGATTCCTATGACCTGAATTATTACACTTACGGCTTGAAACTCTACGGAAACATGCCCCTGATCGAACCCCTGGAAAGCCGGGAGATCCACAAAATCCTTGATTTTGTGATCGTCATCGATACCAGCTATTCCACAAGCGGCAGATTAGTCCGGAAATTCCTGGAGGAAACCTTCCGGATTCTCACGGAGAAGGATTCTTTCTTCCGGAAAAGCCAGGTCCGTATCATTCAGTGCGATAACCAGGTTCAGTCCGATATCAGCGTCAGCTCTCAGGAAGATATTGAGAACCTCTTTCGGGACTTTGAACTGATTGGTGGAGGAGGGACTGATTTTCGCCCTGCTTTCCGGTATATAGATCAGCTCCTCTCTCAGGGCGAATTCCAGTACCTGAAGGGAGTCTTATATTTCACGGATGGCAAAGGTATCTACCCTTCCAGACGACCGGATTATGAAACTGTCTTTTTATTTGTGGGGGAAAATGAGGGGAACCCGGTTCCTCCCTGGGCTATGAGCATGAGCCTCATGGAGGACTGGTTAAACTAGAAAAGAAGGAACAACGAAGAAGGAGCAGCTGCATAACAACTGCTCCTTCTTCTTCATTTGATATATTGGGTGTATGATTAATCATCCAAATCTTTGATACGGATAATGTAGGAAATCCTTCTATGGTTCAGATAACCAAGGGCTTTCTTACCCGTCTTTGTGTAACGGGAACCGTTACTGTTTCCTCTGGTAGAAATTTTTCCACCGTCATACCAGAGTTTCTTTCCACTGCTGCTCTTTCCGGCATAGATATTAACATGAGGCACGCCGGCCCA
>JBGVCE010000310.1:0-2148 GCA_045226235.1 Anaerobutyricum sp. | reverse complement strand
CTGCACGTATGCCGCATTATAGATCTCGATAGAGAGATCTTTGGAATCTCCGCTCTCCTCGTCAAAGGAAGACTCATCGGAGTCATCGTCCGAGTCATTTCCCAGGGAAGAGTAGGAAGCTGCCTGGGCGGACAGGGTGGCTATCTGAATCTGAGCCTTCTGGCTGTCAATAACAAAAACATCTCCCGATTCGCTGCCCTGCAGGATACGCAGAGTGAGGAAATCACTGTTCTTGGCTGCTTTCAGTGCTCCCTTAAACACATCCATAGAGCGTCCCTTGGATGATTCAATGTTTTTCTGATATTCTTTCACAATGGCAGAAGCTTTCTTCTTGGCGCGAAGTCTTGCCATGAATTTATCAGCATAATCGTTAAGACGTTCCAGCCGGTTTGACTCCTGAGCACTGGTTCCGTCCAGATGGGTTACATAGGCAAAGGCTTCCTGTCCGGAAAGCTTAGCCTCCCCTTCATCAATCATGCGAAGAATCCCTTTCGAATCACGATAGGTGACGGGATCATTCAAGGTGAGTGTTACATAATCCACGGAATCCATAAAAGCAATTGCGCCGGCTGTTGTCATATGATCCCAGCCATCTACTTTAATATTCATCATCTCCGCGATGATATCACTCAGGATCTCATAGCGTTCTTCGCCGGTGTAAGCTCTCTCTATATCCCGGAAGTCCACAGTGGTACTGATTCCATCCATCCTCTTGGAAAGAGTCTTCTGGAGCTTCCTTCCCACCTGGGTCTGGGCGTTCTCCGGAATGAAAATGAGATTCATGGCGTTGGTATCCTTGTTGATCATGGACAGAATAATGTATTGATACATATCATCTTCACTGTCCACAAAAAGAAGAATCGTTTCCACGCTCTTATCGTCAACTTTAACCTGGGCCGGTTCTTCCTCCTTAGGCTGTTCCTCCTCGGATTCCTGGGCAGCTTTCTTAAAATCGTAGAAACTGCCTGTGATGTATTTTGTCATCGCCTGAAAGGATCCGAGTCCGATAGCTGCCATAAGCAGAGCTACGACTACAACCTTCAATAATAGGGAAAGTATGGTCCTTATCATACCTGGCTTCTTCATGATGCCCTCCTAACTGCATTGATATAGTCCCTTAAGACCACTTAACATTGATTTAGTATAACAAATATATTACTCTATTTCAAGTTTTGGCTTAATCTTTCAGCAATGCAGTGGCTTCACGGAGCCACTCCCTCTCCTGGGAAGGCAGATAGGGAGCGATTTTCTCATAGACTTCTGCATGGTATGCATTGAGCCAGTCAATTTCTTTCTTCGTCATCAATTCCGGCAGGATCGCCTCTTTTTCAAAAGGAACCATGGTGAGGGGTTCGAAGGACAGGAAGGAATCATATTCCGGGTCCCTGCGGCAGACAATCATATTCTCCAGACGGATTCCGTATTTTCCCTCCAGGTAGATTCCCGGCTCATCAGAAGTGATCATCCCTTCCTGAAGCACACATTCTTTTTCCTGGAAGGGGTAAGTGCGGGGGCGGAATGAATTCGGTTTTTCATGGACATTCAGCAGGTAGCCCACCCCATGTCCGGTACCATGATTATAATTAAGCCCCAGATCCCATAGTGGCTTCCTGGCAAGAATGTCCAGGCTCTGGCAGCTGCAACCTTCCTTAACCCTCGCTGCGCTGAGATTGATATGTGCCCTCAGCACTGCAGTATACATCTCTTTTTCTTCCCGGGTCAGGGGCCCCATGGCAAAGGTTCTTGTGGTGTCTGTGGTTCCTTCCAGGTAATGCGCTCCGGTATCCACCAGGAGAAATCCCTCTGCAGCCACCTGGCGGTCCGATTCCTCATTGGCACTGTAGTGAATGATGGCACCGTGATCACCGTAGCCTATGATGGGGGAGAAACTTTCTTCCACATAATGACCTTGTTCTTTCCGGAGTCTTACAATCTGATCTGCCAGGGAAACTTCTGTCTCTCCCTGATCCACTGCGTGTTTTTTCAGATAGTACATAAATCTGGTCAGAGCGACTCCGTCCTTTATATGGGCGATTCTCTGATTCTCTATCTCCACAGGGTTCTTAACCGCCTTCAGGATTTCTGTGGGGTTATCTTCCTGTATGTGTCTGATTCCCTCCGGGATGGAGGAAACCAGGGTATAGTTGG